>NZ_KV817475.1:0-10191 GCF_001814685.1 Prevotella sp. HMSC077E09
AGTTTAATTTATAATAGTGTTGCGGAATTAAGGTTTAATTAACTGATACGTAATGATATACGTTGTTGTTTAATTCTTTGTTGTCGTTTATTTTTTGTATCTTTGCCCTTGCGCAGGGCGCAGGTGGAAGCATACAAGAGAAGACATAGCGAGTGCGACAAATCAGGGAGTTTCCCAGAAGTCGCCAATCTGGACGAACGCCAACGCAGGTTGTTCTGTGCCCACAAGGCGATGGAACTTGGAACGCACGGCGTGAGTCTGGTCTGCAAAACATATCATGTCACCAGAAATACAGTGTATAGAGGTATTCACGAGCTTGAGAGCGGGGACACAATTGCTGCCGGACACATAAGGAAGAAAGGTGGAGGCAGAAAGAGTATTCTCAGTGTTCATCCCGAGTATATCGACATCTTCCGGGAGATTACGGAAGATGCCATAGGCGGCTTGCCGCAAGATGAGAGCGTACGCATGCTTTTCTATTCGCCTGGCATCATAAGAGACAAGATGGAGGTGGATTACGGAATAAGCATAAGCTATCACACCCTCAAACAAATCATATCCAAAGAGGGATTCAAGAAACGCACTCCGAAGAAGTGTACCTCGATGGCAGAGTGCAATAAAAGAAACGAACAGTTCGAGAAAATCTCCGCAATGAGAAGCATGTGTGAAGAAAATCACATACCCGTCTTCAGTATAGACACGAAGAAGAAAGAGTTGGTCGGCCCATTCAGAAGAGGCGGACAGGTATACTGCGACAGGTCGCCGCGATGCAGGGACCATGACTTCCCCTCCTTTGCAAGCGGCAAAATCATTCCCTATGGCATCTACGATGTTCAAAAGAATACTGGATACATGAGCTTCGGAATAAGCCATGACACAGCCGGGTTCTTCTGCGACAACTTCAAGTACTACTGGTATCGTGTGCTCCAAGACATCTATCCACATGCAACTGCCATCATGTTGCTCTGTGACGGTGGAGGTTCCAACAGCAGTTCCAGCAGGCTTTTCAAGCAAGAGCTGATCAAACTTTCCGAAGACCTCCATATTGACATAATAGTGGCGCACTATCCCCCGTACACGTCGAAGTGGAACCCCATTGAACACAGGCTTTTCTCTCAAATCACCAGAGTATGGAGTGGTATTTCCTTCGAGAGCGTTGAGCAGGCATGCGAACTTGCCGCAGAGGCCAGAACGAAATCCGGCCTTTGTGTCTTCACCAACATCAACAGAAAGAAGTACGACACTTCTCGTTGTGTGGATAGCAATTATGATGATGTCTGTCAACGGCATATTACCTTTGATGAAGAGCTACCGAAATGGAACTACAAGGTTTCATGGAGAGACAAAAAATACCAAGTTATTTTTTAAACGTTACTAAGTAATGATTAAAAAATAACTTGGTACATTTTCGGAGCCGAGGCATCGGTCTTGAGCAGTGTATTCAATTGATGAAAAACTCCAGAAATGGAACTATATGGTTTCATGGAGAGAGAGAAAAAAATACCAAGTTATTTTTTTATCATTACTAAATGGTTTTAAAAACGAAGTTGCATTCCCGTGTAGATGGAACGTCTGTTATAGTGTCTGTATCCTGTTATCGTAGAATAGTCTTCGCTGAACATTATGGCGCTTTCATTCTTGATGTCAAAGATGTTGTTGACAGTCAGAAAGAATATTAAATTGGATGATTTTAAGGTCAGCACTTTGTTGTAAGAGAAGTCAACGCTGCAATATCCTGAATATTGTTTCACATTATAATCGCCATATAAAGGTTTGTATGCCCCTGTTTCATTTATCTCGGCATTTATTATCGGGCTATAATAAAGCCCGGGCCGGGTTAAGCAAGACAGTGAGACAGTGCCTGCTTTCTTATGATAGTAAGAAATAAACGCTTTTATTAAATAGTCCATCCGGTTGTACGAGTTATACCATTTGCCCCCATTTCTGAATTTGGAATAGAGATAAGTGTATGCAAGTGAACCTGTCAAATTTTCGTATTTCTTACTCATACTGATTTCCGCTCCCCATATTTTTCTTAATAATCTTTCGGAAGTATCTGTTTCAGAAAAGTTTTCCTTCAGATTTTCTTTCTTATGATATGTAGCCAACCGGAGATTGAAATCATTTCTCGAAAATGAATACTCCAATGAATACTGCCTCGTTGATATGGAGGAAAACTCCTGTGTGTTGTAATATGGGGTTGCATATCCGTTATACTTCCCTAAAGAGGCCAATATAGAATTATAATTATTGAATGAATATTTTATGTTCGTTTGATAAGACCAATATCCGGATTGTTCCTTGACAGGTATATTTTTTCTGATTCCTACACCTAAAGTTAATTCGTTAAAGATCTGCACTCTGTTATACAGATAAAATTCGAGGTTGTTGTTTGATATACTGTTTTCAAAATAATAACTTGGGTTTTCAGGTTTTACCGCAAAATAATACTTTGGAAACCGGCTCCGGTAATTTTGCTTGGTATATTCATGTGAAAAACCGGATTGTAAATTCCATGACGGAGTGAAATAATATTTGAAATCGAAGTTACTGTATACATAGCAGTTCTTTTGCTTGGATAAAATATTGCCAAATTTAAAGTCCTCGTTTGAAAAGTCTGTGCCATTGTTTATTGAGATAAATCCTTTGCCCAATTTGTATTTGAAATTCAGAATATTGAAATTTCGTCTTTTACCTGCATCCACTGTCCCTGAAAAAGTATAAGAATAATCATTAGCCAGATACTTTTCATTAATAAAATAGGAATAAAGATTGATGCTTAACCTTTTGGTTAATTCTGTATGAAAATTCAAACCGGTATCTTCTGATGAAAATTTATTAATATCCTTATTATTTGCATTGACCCATAAATAAGGTTTAGAAAATTGATAATTTCCATATATCTGAAGAAAACTTTTTTTATTAATGGGCTGAGAGTGGAGGAAACCGATATTTGCAAGTGATAGAGAGAGAGCCGTTTCGCTTGCTGACAACTTCTTTATTGTGCCTATCTCTACCAGGCCCGCAGTTGCATTGCTGTAGACCAATGGGGGATTACTGGCATAGACGTTTTGCTCTTCTATCATTTCTGTATTGAACAGACTGAAATTTCCGATTCCATTTATCTGGGAATTGCGTACGGGTTTATATACCGGTACTTCATTTAACATCACTCTTGACATATCGCCGGCACTTCCTCTCAATTCGACATTGGCACTTTCTGATACATTGGTGGATGCAGGAAGGACAGTGACCATTTTCAATGCGTCACCGGCAGAAGAAGGGGTATTATAAATATCAAATTTAGAAACTTCTTTTATTGAGAATTCTCTTGATAAAGATGGATTAGCCATAATCACTACTTCTACAAGCATCTGTTGATCTTCTTCCATAACGATTGATATCTCTTTGCTTGTATCTAAGTGCACTGTTGGAATGATTTTGGTTTTCAGACCTAAAAAAGAGATGATCAACGTATCATTGTTGAAACTATGGCTTTGACACCGGAGAATAAAATATCCATTTATATCAGAAATGGTTCCCTTATCAGGTTCTTTTTTCAGATAGACATTGGCCGCCAATATAGGTTCACCTTTCTTATCTGTTATTTTTCCCTGTATATTCGCATCCTGCGCATATATATATGATGACCTGATTAAAAACAGGAGAAACAAACTGAATAAATGGAAGTCTATTCTCATGTTCGATCGGATATTTAGCTATTTATAAATCGTTTGATTTTATCTTACCTATGTAGGTGGAGGGTTTATTTATTGATTATTTTTTTGTACTCACCAATAAAGTAACTGTTCGGGTATTCTTTTTCCGCCATTTGTACATATTTCCTGGCTTCGTTCATTTTTTTGTTCTGGATGTAATATCGGATTAATAGTTCGAAAGCATATTCTCTTCCCCAAGTAGGCAGATATGGGTTTTTTATGCTTTTAGGCACTGTTGAAATAGCTTTTTTCAAATAATACTCCACTTTTTTCCCACCACCGAAACTCGCGGGTGTATAGAAATCATTGCTGCCCAGAACGTACCATCCTCTCAGATTCGTTGAATCAAGCTTCAAAGCTTTCTCTGCATTTCTTGTGATTTTAGATGAAAGGACTCCGGCGGCCATTCCTGAAGTGAATTGTATATAAAAACTTTGGGTCAGAGCCAGCAATGCATAATCTTCCGAGTTCTTGTTATTCATTTTTTCCAGAGTTATATATGCCTCTTTGATAGCTTTTTTGCTTTTGTCTTTATCTCCCAGCTTTGCATAAAAGACGCTTTTATAATAATTGACGTAAGATTTCCAATAAAGTACGATGTTATTTTGACTTTTCAGTTTATTTAGCTTTTGGGAAATACTGTCAAGAGGAGAAACGGAATTCCGGGCGAAACAGTTGTTCATGGCTGTCTCGATTTTGTCTTGGATGCCATTTAATATATTCTCTGGAGTTCCGACAGAAGAATTACGGTTCATACCGGTTGCATGCGTACTTGTAGTGATAGTTGCAATGGCAAAGAAAGTAACAAACAAAACGATAAACTTTTTCATATTTTTTCTTTTTAACGAGTTGATAAATTAAAGATATATGTCAATTCACAGGATGATAGAAGGTAAAAGGTGAGGTGATAATAGAGCAATCACCACAAATACCCAGCCTACGAACTGCAAATACCATATATTGCTATACATATATTTTTGAATAATAAATGAACGGTTAGCCTCTATTTCTTTGTAAGTTAATTTGTTACCTACTTTGAGTTGTAATTTTAACCATTTCATGTATTTGTAATAGCAAAATAATTTTGTGTAATCCGAGAAGAATGGATTCGTTTCGAAAATCAGTTGAGTGGCGAATGCCATATAAACCGGATAAGGGACTTTGAACATACTTCCGTAAATCATTAGCATAACGAATAAGAACCATGTCATAGCATTGCCGCTTATCAGGAATAAAAAATTCTTTTTATTAGACACTTGTGCGTTGATGACAGAAACATAAATATGAGGCAGAGGTTTCCAAGTGCCCCCTATTTTGTCTATTTTCATATTTACGGCCTTTGCTGTCAATACATGAGCCAGTTCGTGGAGCATCATCAGGATAATGAAAGTAATTATAAATGTGATCATTGTTTACTCCTTTTTACTTGAAATCTTTTGAAACAAAAATAGAAAGCTATCATGAAAGCCGCGGCCCACAAAGCCAAATACAATGTATAGGTATAATCACCTCTGAGAACTTTCAACACGGGCGTAATCGGGGAGAATTCCACAATGCCTTCGAATACGGGATTTATTTCTGTCATCGGATAAAATGTGTCACTTAAAAATATCAGTCCAAAATAGATGATGTTGATTAATCCTTTTTCGCTTTCAGCTTTCATGTTGGTGAAAGAGAGCAGTAAGCCCAAGAAAGAAAACTCTATTAATCCCAATATTGATCCTGACAGTATGGAAAGGTATTGCGGCACGTTTAATGTCACGCCAAATATGGCTCTACCTAATATAAACAGTATTACAAAAGAAAACAGGATGTAAATCATCCGGCTGAATACCAAACTGATAATATGAGTAATGATGTTGTAAGGCATTACTTTTATGAACTTCATGACTCCTGATGTGTAATACTGTTTGATAACCCCGCCAATAGCGAATAATCCGTCACTGGCTATGGTCATAGCGCAAATTCCCGTCAGCAAGAATACACAATATTCTTTGTTGTTGATTCCCCATATACTGGAAAATATAAGGAAAATAAATGCCGGAAATATCACCGTAAAAAATACGGCTTGCTTGATTCTCATGGAAGAAAGCAATTGATAATAGATTGAAGCTATGAGTACTTTCATCTTTCTGATTTTGTTAAGTAATGATTAAAAAATAACTTGGTACATTTTCGGAGCCGAGGCATCGGTCTTGAGCAGTGTATTCAATTGATGAAAAACTCCAGAAATGGAACTATATGGTTTCATGGAGAGAGAGAAAAAAATACCAAGTTATTTTTTTATCATTACTAAAATTTGATATATATCCTCTAACTCAACAGGCATAAGTGAAAAATTGTAGGTTCGGGTCTGAACCTTTTGTAATGTTTTGGTATCTTCTCTCTTCAAGTATATTTTGAGGAATTTATCATCTGGGATGACCAATACATTTTCATCATTTTCAAAAGGATCAGTGCCGGACAGTTCTTTAGAGATGACAATCTTTTGCTGATATGCCGACTCATTTATCAATTCCTGCGGGCTCAATGCTTTCGAGATAATTTTCCCTTCGTAGATAAAATAGATTTTGGTTGCATATTTTCCGGCTTCTTCCCAAAGATGTGTCGTGAACAGGACACCCCGGTTTTTGCTTTTGAAAATATTCCTCCAGATAACCTCCCTTATCATCGGATCGAGATCGGCGGTCGGTTCATCCAGAATCAACAATGACGGGTTATGTAATACGGACAAAAAAATGGCAACCCTTTTTCTTTCCCCTTTTGAAAGTTGATAAAAGAACCTATTCTTTATCTTATCTAATTCAAGGAAATCGTAGATGTCTCGTGGCAATTCCGATATGTTATAGATTCTTCGAGTGAATCCGATTATTTCTTTGACTTTTAACATGGGGAAAATAACCGGATTATCCCAAAGCACACCAATATTCTGTTTGTTCTGGTCGAAGTTGCCTTTTCCGAAAAATGCGAAATTGCCGGATGAACATTTCATCATATTACACAACAACTCAATGAATGTTGTCTTTCCGGAACCGTTCTGTCCTAATAGAGCTACAATTTCTCCAGGATTAACTTCCAGCGATACATTGCGCAGGATGGAAGTACCCTGAATCGAAAAAGAAATATTATTTGCTTGTAACATTGTCATCTTGAACCTCCTTGTTTTTTCCAATTACAATCACATTTTGCACAGTTTCAAAGGTTCCGTCAGCAGAGAGGATCTGGTTGATGTTGTCATCAACGTAGCTTCCCAGAACGCAAGAGCCAAGTTCGAGAAATTCGGCGAGTAACGAGATGTTCTGAGTTAAAAATCCAACTTCCTGAAGTATAAATCGGTAGCCTCTGTCGCCATATTTGATAAGTACTCTCTCAAAGAAGGACGTGATGAAGAACACGCAACTACAATGTTGCAAATCCACGAAAGGTTCTGCTACGAGATTTTCTCTTAAATATTCCATATAATCTTCTTCTTTGATGAATTCGAGAACTGACTTATTGGGGCTATAATGGTAAATTCCTTTAGGCAATACACTTGTATTCAAATATACGTATAATTCAAGTGGATATAAGGCACCTGCAGATGGAACCGTTCTGAATCGTAACGTAGCTTCTGATTCTTTATTAAAGTCTTCTCCGCTAATTCCATAGCTATAATGGCAGAGTAGCGCCAGCTCGTTGAGCGAAATGGAGTAAGGAGAATAGGCTCTTCCGGAACGGCGCTTAGCAAGGATATTGAATAGATTGGTTTTTTCACTACCAGGCATCTCTTTGAGATAAGGTTTCAAATCATACTCTTTGCTGGTGGGAAACACTTTATACGGTTGGCACGAGCGTTGGTGGACGTATTTATTGGAGAAACTTTGGATACTTTCAACTTGTTTGCGAATCAGAAACTTATCAAATTTCACATTCTCGTTAAAAATCAAAGCCAACGATTCACCAAAATTTTTAGCTCCATATAGTCCTGAATCTAAGCTTGCTATTAATGCTTTTGATTTTATTGTTTTCATATTATTAAGGGAATGGATGTGGATATACATTTAATTCTTCAAAAGGATAGCATTTGTAGCCTAGTTCCTGCGGTATCGTATATAGTCTTTTTCCGCCCAGGAAATAAAAGGAATACGCACCACCCATTTGTATTAATTGAGGAACGATAACCCTCAGACAATAGAAGCCTGCCTGATTTACATCAGGAGTCGTGATGTCTTTTACTAATACATTGTAACCTTTGGACTTCAGTACGCTGGTAATGTGCCGGATGTTCTCTTTGGTTGAGCGTGCAGACTCTTCAAGAAAATCAATCTTTCTGGTCGGCTTTGTTTCCGTCCAGATTTTGAAGACCTCGCACAGTTCTGGTTTTTTTATATATAGTATAGAATGGTCTTCGAAATCCAGTAATGTATGAAAGTTTTCAGAAGGCTGCCAATTCTTTTTCTCTCCTAACAAATATCTGAAATAGCTGACGCTTTGCCCCATTTCGAGAATAACTTTCTTCAATGCTTCGCCATAGGTGTCTCTTGTCGCAGTGCCTACGGCTACAAATTTACCATATTCGGCTTCACCGAAACAGATACCATAAACTGTCGGAATACCTAAATCGTAAGTTATATCCATAAAATGCCACTCGTAGCTTGCTGGAAAACGCTCATGGATAAAATGGCTGATATCCTCGTCTATAATAATTTTTGGAGCGCTTATTTTCTGCCACCAAGTGAGAGAAAACGAATCTCTTTCAATGACTTCATGTAATGCAACCAGCAAAGCCTTGTCCCAATTCGTATGTGCTGCCAAGCCTGTTGATGTACTTACATTTATCCATTGCTTTTCACATGACCAGGGAAGATAGATGCATGCTCCGGGAACCCAGGTTTCTTTCCCATTAGTAATATCCATGCATTTATCCCAATGTAATTCGATATTCTCGTCGAACCGATGGAGAGGATAATTTTCCTGGGCATATTGCTTCTCATGGAACAAGGCATATTCCGAGGGCGGTATAGCGTGTACTTTTAGATTTTTATAAGAACTTAGGATCATATTCTCTTTATTGTAGAATACGGGGCAATACCTTTCTACCGTTTCACCTAAAGTTCCCATAAATGACTTTTGCAGATCAAAGTTACATCCGCTACTTCTTCCTTCATACTTTTCTGCTCCGAAAGCCAGAGTGTTGCTGGGCCAAATACCAAAGCTTACAAGTTTAGGATCGTAATTGAGCCTGGGTAATTTGGATACATGATTTACGATTCCAAACTGATTGGAAATCAGCATTGTACCTTTAATCAGAGAGTTGTTGACTGCATCCATTGTTTTTTTATGTTAAAGAGTTACTGATTCGAGCCACGGAGCCGGATTATAATCCAATGCTGGTTTACATACATGACAAATCGGAGCTTTTATAAAAGTATGCTTTTCTACTTCATAATTGGACGGATTTATCAATATACAACACTTCCAAGTTTCCGGGGGATACCAGGCATAAAGAAACTTCAGCATATCTGCAATTACAATAGCGGAAGCCATATCCTTTACTACCGGTTGGATATTCAAGTCTGGTTTTGCTGATGCTTTCTCTGTTTCAAGGTATTTAACGTAAGAGTCATTGAAGTTGATGAATTCGTCATTGCTCCTTATTCTATTTTTGTAACAATCATAACATCCTGTGTATTTGCCGTGGAAAATCGGCCCAATACTGAATTTTCCAGAGAAAGTCAGTCCTTCAATCAATAACCATGGTTTGCTGTGTTTCAATGCCTTCTCGTTGATAATGTGCATTTTGTACGGATTCCAAGTCAAAGAATCAACAATGATAAAATCGCTGTTACAGAGGATTGACTCAATTGTTTCATCCGACAATTCATCTATTGAGTAGATAACAAAATGTTCTATGTTATATTCGGATGATTTCTCTTTCACTTGGTTGCCAAAATCTGTATTGCCAATATAAGCAATCTTCATTTCTGAAACCGGTTTGTGATTGACTTCATTATATATATCAGAAATAACAGTGGCACCTTCTGCTTCGAAATTCAGTTCATCTAGAATTCCACATTCTTGTAACTCTTTTACTACATCCAAAAGTTTGTTATAGTCAGCCTTATTTAATAGTTTTTGGATTGTTGAAAAAGATATTTTATCCCGTGTATCGTACAATCTGATCAAGTCTTTAAAAATCAGTTCTTTTTCGGAATCTGTAAATTCTATGGTTGTTGTATCTGTTTTGGTTCTTACTTGATACAGTTTATTGTCATTATCGAAGAATATATCAAATTGTTTCATTGTTTTTTAATTTAATGGGTAAAATCGAAACCAGCTATCTTCCGCTTCTTCCTTTCGTGATGAATCGAAAGATAGTCTGGCTTCAAAAACAGACTTGTTGATTTTTGATAGTTGTTTGAATAACTGCTAAAATCTCATTCTGCGTAACAGATAAATGGGACAGTAGATATTTAGTGTGGATAAGCATATA
>NZ_KV817476.1:0-11711 GCF_001814685.1 Prevotella sp. HMSC077E09
CTAGACCCTCCCCACAGGGTTTATCGGTTGCGCCGTTTCTATCTCATTTTTGTAGTTAGTAAATGTAGCCCCACCCATTGTAGTACCAGAGCCTGCTCCTGCTAAGATACTGATGGCATTTGTTATCCCAGACCCACACAACAGCGACAAGTGTTCTGATTGGAAAAGAGAAGTTAGCCAAGGTTCTATACGTGAACGGAAAATGTTGTTGTTTGCAACAGAATCCTCAGTATCGGGCAACCAACCGCAATCTTTCGTATTAAGCACTTTTCCATCTTTATCAAAACTTATCAATTCGCGATCATCTCTTGTTTTAATAACATTGCCACCATTTTTCAGAATCTCTTGTAGAGTCTCTATTTGTAACTCTTCCATATGAACAAAATATTATGTGTTTATCGAACTAATTTATATTACCTTGATTGCAAGGGGGCTTTATTGTATATCCCAAAATCTCATTTACTCCCCTCCATAGCTCTTGAAGTGCTCCACTTGCTCCATCACTTGATTGAAGACCTCAGTGTTGTATTGAGGAGGATAGCCATTGGCACGCAGGCAGAAGAAGATCTTTTGATTGAGGTCGGCACGTATCTTGGCATTGTTGAGCCAGTCGGTGAAGGAGGATTGTACGTCTATCAGTTCCTTAATCTTCTTAGCCAAGGTCTTGCACTTGTCGTTAATGATGACTGAGCCTTCTTGTCTATCCTCACCATACTCAAAGTTATACTTATCTCTGAGATGCATCAAGATGTCGTAGAAGGCTTTTTCCTCAAAGGTCAGTCCCAGTCCGCGGAAACTTTCCTTGTCTTTCCCTAGCTTATCGAGCAAGTCAAAGGCCTGTTTCGTCGCTTCGCCAATAATGGCACTAACGGCTTCGCTCTGTGTGGCTGTAGCCTCTGCGACCATACGTTCCACAGCACGATTCATACTAGCCACATCGTGTTTCTCGCCCGATGTCTTGCGCACATACGACGCCACTGCCATGTAGCATTGCGAGAGGGAGAGTTCTTCGTGACTCAGCACATTCGAGGGCTGACAAATGTCGTAAGCCGCTCGGAGACGTTTCACATGAGCCAGGAAGAAGGTCTTGGCATCCACCTTCTTGGGTAATCCCTTTTCGCTCTCGATATGTAGCATCTCATTCATTGTGATGATATGTTCAGCCGCAGCCGAAAGGCATTCCAAGTGCACCAATGGTTTCACATCCTTGCTGGTGAAGGGCGTGAGATCAAAGCCAGCAAACACTTGACGGATTAGCTCCAACTCAATGCGCAAGGCTTCCAAGGACTGTGCCACATCATCATCACTCGGACCGAAGTCGTCACCTCCAAACCGCCGCATCGCCTCCATCATATTCTTGTGTATGCCGATATAGTCGATGACATAGCCAAAGTCTTTGCCGGGATAGTTGCGATTCACGCGACTGATGGTCTGCACCAAGGTCTGCTTCTGTAGGGGTTTATCGTTGTAGAGATACGTCAGGCAGGGCACATCGAAGCCCGTAATCCACATATCCACCACGATGACGAGGCGGAAGTTGCTCTGCTCGGCCTTAAAGGCATCGTCAAGTTGCTTCGTCCGCTTCTTGTCTCCCAGATACTGCCACATATCCGCAGGGTCGTTGGCACTGCGGGTGGCGACCATCGCAATGGTGGGCATAGGGCTTAGCCTGCGTAGCTCTTCTGGGGGAAGCTTACTATCATCGGGCGACTTGCGTTCCTTAAACCATTCAGGGCGGAGTTTCTCGAATTTCTTGAGGAGTCTATAGGCAATCTGCCGTTTGCTACACACGATCATTGCCTTCTGCACCACATCGGCTTTGTTGTCGCAAGCCTTGGTGTAGTGTTCTATGATGTCGCTGGCCAATCGTTCCAGTCGCTCGTCATCACCCAGAATCACTTCCATCGCACTCATCGCTTTCTTGCTCTTGGCAACATCTTCGTCGGTGGCTCCTTCATCGGCACACTGCTGATAGTAGGTATCTATCTCTTTGACCTTATTACTATCAAGTGTTACATTAGCGATGCGAGGGATATACTTAATGTCTCTCGTGATGCCATCTGCCACAGCCTGCTGCATGGTGTAGCTATCCACAATCTCACCAAAGACCTGAATAGTCTCATCAATGGGCGTACCTGTAAAGCCTACAAAGGTTGCGTTGGGGAAGGCGGTGCGCAGCAGTTCAGCATAAGGCTTCGTGACGAACGCTCCCAATTGTTCAGCCTCCTTGCCTTTCTCGACCTTGTCTTTCACCTTGAGTTGGCTGTTCAAGCGCACTTGCGTGCGGTGCGCTTCGTCCGAGAAGCACACGATGTTGCGTCGCTCGTTGAGCAGTCCTGTATCCTCACAGAACTTCTGGATGGTACAGATGAAGAAGCCTCCTGAGGGACGCAGGCTCATCTCGGCTTTTAGTTCGGCTCTACTCTCTATGATCTTTGCCGTACCCAGCGAGAGGAACTCTTCCGAACGGAGAAAGAGCTTACCTGCCTGTGTTTGCAGGTCTTCTCGGTCTACAATCATCACAATCGTAGGCGAACCCAAGTCCGAACAGCGCAACGACAACTGCCGAGCCAAGAACATCATGGTGTAGGTCTTCCCACAGCCTGTAGCTCCGAAGTACGTTCCCCCCTTGCGTTCTCCCCTTTTGTAAGCTTCGACAACGTGGTCGCGCAGCATGCGTGTAGCGAAGAATTGTGGGTAGCGACACACCACCTCTTCTTCCCGCTCACTTCTGGCGTCAGGGAAGTAGACATAGTCACGCAAGATTTCCAAGAAACGCTCCGTCTCATACACGCCTCCCACGATGGTACGCACTTGGTCTATGCCACTCTGTGCCGCAGGGTCTTCGTTGCGCACCTTCTTCCACGCATAATAGTGTTCATAAGGCGTATAGGTGGTGCCGAGCTTAGTATTGTTCTTCGTGGCATCGCTGATGCGCGATAGGGGGCAATAGTGCAGCAGATGAGGAATGTCTCTTCTGTAGCGTGTGTGTATTTGTTCGTAGGCATCGGCAATGGTGGCGTGTTCGTCCGTAGGGTTCTTGAGTTCGAAGATGCAGAGGGGCACGCCATTGACAAAGAGCAACACGTCGGGGATGCGAATGTCGCTCCCTTGTCCGTAGCCCACTTCAAACTGATTGACCACTCGGAAGATGTTGTTCTGCTGTGGCTCGTCGAAGTCTATATAATTAATGTCGAAGGTTTTTCCATCGCTATGGCGCACATAGCGATAGCCGTTGCAGAGCAATTGATATGTGGCGCGCAAGAGGGCAAAGTGCGTCTGCCCACTCATGTGCCGCAAGTGGTTCACGATCTCATCAATATCTTCCTGCTCAAGCTCGCTATGCTGCCTGCCGAGGAACGCTCTCAGATCTTCCTCTATCAGCACTTCACGGTTGTTGCGATGCAGCGTGCTACCGTGCGTATACTCCCAACCTGCATCGGTAAGTAGGTTGATGAGTGCTTCTTCATATTCGCTTTCGTAGAACTTCATCTTAGCTGTCTTTATCTTTTTATACACATCAATAAATAGAGATGACCTCGGAAATATACAACAAGCTTATCTTTACGCTTAGTCTTTAGCTTGATTGAGTAAGTGGTCTAATTGTTTCTGAAGTTCTTCTCTATTGGGTAGATAGAGTTGGTAGCGTGCAGCAAAGAGATGATTGTCTATACCTTCAAGAGCATACTCCATCAATAGTTCATCCTTGTGCGCTCCTAATACAATGCCAATTGGAGGATTGTCATCTGCCTGACAAACCTCGTTTTTGAAATAGTTTAGATAGAGGTTCATCTGCCCTATGTCCCCATGCTTTATCTCTGCACGTTTTAAGTCTATCAGCACATAGCATTTCAAGATGGTATGATAGAACACCAAGTCAACTTTGAAACGTCTTGTTCCAATGGGAATTACATACTGACGCCCCATAAAAGCAAAGCCTTTTCCTAATTCAAGCAGAAACTGTTCCATGTTGGTTTTCAGAGCCTTCTCTAGATCAGTTTCTTTATAACGCTTTTGCTGTGAGATACCTGTAAACTCTAGCACATAGGGATCTCGGAGAATATCTGTGGGCGAAGACATCTGCTGTCCTTTTTCTGCAAGAGCAAGTACACTTTCTTTGTCTTTACTGATAGCAAGCCTCTGAAAAAGAGCAGAGCTTATTTGGCGTTTCAGCTCTCGTACACTCCAATTTTCAGCTATACTCGTCTTCAGATAGAACTGCATTTCTAGCTCATCAGAACACTTGAGTAGCTCCAAATAATGGCTCCAACTTAATTTGTGCGACACTGTCTCACAAATTGGGAAGGCAAGATAAAACTTGCGCATATAGTGAAGAGCCGAGCGACTAAATCCTTTACCTCTTAATCGAGTTAGATCTTTAGATAAATTGGGCAATAAGCGTTCACCATACTTTGCCTTTGCATTACCCTTTTGTTCAAACTCAACGATATATCTACCTGTCTCCCAATTGGCATTGAGCAGTTCTATATTAACAGCAATGGCAGCCTTTGCTCTTGCACCATTCCAAGTGTCTGAAATATGTGCGACTAGTTGCACATATTCAGAATCATTCGTTTGCAATCCATTTACTGATTGAACTAAGCTATTATTCTCTTTCATACATCTTCATATTTCATCCCTTGATCGACTTTTGCACCAGTGCGGGGCAGAGCGTGCGCAGCTCCGCACGTGCCGCCTCCGCTATGCGCTTCGCCTCCTCCATACCATGATACAGGTTCACAATAGACTGCTGCACCGAAAGCGGAGGGAGGGGGATGCGCGATTCACACAATGCTACCCAGGAAAAAACTTCTGTGGAACTACCCCAAGAACGAAAGCAGGCGTTTCTATCCCACTCATCTCTGCAGAAAAGCATAAATAAGTATTCAGGTATCAGGAGATTATCTGACACCTTGAAAGCTGTATTATTCCAACTGGTGATGAAGGGATTTAGAGTAGAATTGAATCCTAATCCTATTTTCTTTCCATGTGTTCGCGGATTGTAGATAAATTCATTGGGCTTGACAACTTTGAATTTGGACAAATCGCTATTGACAAGATCTGCTTTAGTGGGAATGACTTCCTTTGTAATTGTCATTCCTCGCACATCCTCTATGCCATACTCACCTGCATAGTTCCTTTCATCCACCTCCTCAATATACTCGCCTAGCGTCACTTCAGGATACTTGCGTTTGCAGTCAATGATGAAAGCTTGGCAGGCTTCGGAGAGCGGTGCCATCATGGCTTCGTTCGTCTCTGCCAATTGCTTTAAGCGCTCATACGTGGCTACCAACTCGCGCTGTACCGAGAGAGGGGGGAGGGGAATCTTTATCTCGGTGAATCTGTCCCAATCAAGATTTGAGCGAATACTACCATCACTCAAGAACCAGCCTAATCTATCCATTTCAAGACGATTGAATTGCAGGAACAGATACTGAGGTAAGACTTCCGAAGCGTCTTTTATCTTGAATGTCGTATATGCAGGCGATACGAGTATTGTTTCATCATTGCCTTGCAACGCTATTCTAATACAAATGTCTCGCCCAGTCTGCATACCACTAAACACAAAGGTGTCTAGCTTTACCAACTTGTACTTCCTATTATCAAGGTTGTTCGTATCCGTCACAGTGGGCATGAACTTCTTATCCTTATTCACACCACAAAAAGGATAATCCGTCCCCGCATAGTTCCTTTCGTCCACCTCCTCGATATAGTCCCCGAGGCGCACCCACTTTGTTTTACTCACATTCATAGCCTAATTGTTTTAATGCCTTGCGCAGGGTTTGAGCATTGGTTTCTTGGCGTTGGAGGAGCTGCGCCACGGTAGAGGCGGTGTGGCGCAAGGTCGCGTCGTAGTCGATCTCGGTGTCTCTGTCCTTAAACTCGATGTAGCGACTAGGCACGAGGGAGAAATTGTTTTTGCGCAGTTCATCGATGCCTACAGAGCGGAAGAGTTCGGGCTCGGCATAGCTCGTGCCGTCCGTGCCTTCGGCTTGCCAAGTGTGATAGATGCTCACGGCATGGGCTATTTGCTCGTGGGAGAAGAGAGTTTTCTTCTTCTGCTCTCCCTTGACAGCATGCTCCGTCCATTGGCGCAAGTCCATAAAGAGGATCTCGCCCGTGCGCTTGCGCCCGTGCCAGCGTCCTCCACCCTTGTTCTGGTTGAGGATCCACAGTGTGACGGATATATCGGTGGTGTAGAACAATTCACGAGGCAACACCACGATGGCCTCCACCTTATCGGCCTCGATAAGCTTTTGCCGAATAGTCACCGTGTCGCCATCGCCCAAGGCGCCATTGGCCAGGAGGAAGCCAGCCACACCCCGTTGAGGTTTCAGTTTGGAGAGAATGTGCAATATCCACGCATAATTGGCATTGCCCTCGGGTGGCAAGCCGTAGTCTGCCCAACGTGCATCGTTGCTCAGCTCGGGACTGTACCACTTCTTGAGGTTGAAGGGCGGATTCGCCATGATATAGTCGCAGGTCAAGCCCCGGTGCATATCCTTCGTGAAGGTCGAAGCGTTGCGCTCACCCAGGTGGTGGGAGATGCCCCGCATAGCCAGGTTCATCTTCGCCAGTCGGTAGGTGGCTGGATCCTGCTCCTGCCCGTAGACATTGACCTGCATGATGTCGCCTTGCTTCTCCTCGACATACTTAGCACACTGCACAAACATCCCACCCGAGCCACAGCAAGGATCGTAGAGAGTGCCATCGAAAGGCTCAATGAAGGCAGCGATCAGCTCCACAATGTCATGAGGCGTGTAGAACTCTCCCTCCTCCTTAGTGGCATTCACGGCAAAACTCTTGAGGAAGTATTCGTAAACACGCCCAATGAGGTCGCGTTCCGTGCCGAAGGTCTTATGCGAAATCTTGCTCACCTCGTCCACCACTTGTTTCACTACGTTGGGCGAAAGGTTAATGCTCGAGAAAAGCCCAAGGCGCACACAGCTCCTGAAAGTATCTCCACTTTCCTCCAGTGCTTGCAAGGCATCATCCAGTGCGGCATTGAGCTTCGTCCCTGGTTGTTCGACTAGCTTATCCCATCGAGCAGCTTCCGGCACAAAGGGCGCACCGCTATACATGCTTGGTTCATTAACGAAAGCTTGTATTTCCTCCTCATCGGTCATCCCATTATCGAGTGCCATCTTGTACAACCGCTGCTGCTCATCCACGAACTTCTCGCCGATGAAGCGCAGGAAGACGAGCGTGAGCAGGAGGTCACGCTTATCGTTGAGTGAAGCATTACTGCGCAAATACTCTCGGCAGTTAAATAGTATGGTTTCAAGGCTGGGCATACCAGCATCTTCTTTCTTCTTTTTCTTAGCCATGGTGGTAGGTAGCTTATATCAACTTATCTTTTGTGGGGGTGATAAGTATTCTCACCTCTATATCTAATACTTTGGCAATCTCTACAAGATTTTCCAAAGAAGGCTGTACCTTATTGGAACACCAACGGGAAACAGTATTCTCAGCCCTCCCCAGTTCTTGGGCAAGCCATTTACTTGTTAGTTGTTTCTCTGCTAATACAGCCTTAATCCTATTCATTGCCATAATATGGTGATTTTATATATTAATAATATAAGTAGTTATATGCAAAGGTACAGCATTAAGAGCATTATAGCGAAAGATTTAGAGAATTATTTATCCTAGACTATTATTTTCTTTGATTTCAGGTGTTTTTCATCGAATAATCAGTATCTTTGCAACATAGAACAACGTGTTCTTTGAAGCAATGCAGAATAAAGAAGGGAAAAGAAACTCGCTCGTTTCCAACTCGTAACCCTTTTGTCCTTTATCCTTTCTTAGGTTATTGATTATCTGAAAGATATAAACTTATTGAATCTTTTGCGGGCGTAATCAGTTGCAATCAGCATCTTTGCCTTTTCCTCCTTTTCGGTTAATGGCGCACGCCCTAAAAGGGTGGCATTGCCAGTTTTGGCAAACTCCATCAGTTTTCCAATAAACTCCTCCTGTTCGGGAGTTGGCGGTATGTTATGCAGTATCTCGTTCTTCTCAGGGCGGTCGATACCGATGTCCTTTGCTGTACGGAAGTCGCAAATCTCCGCATAAAAGTAATGGGTATGAATGTAATCGGTTGATTACTAATAGAAAGCAGAATATATAATCTGATAAGGTGAACGATTAAGAAACGAGCGAGTTTCTCTCCCTTTCTTTATTCTGCAAAGCCTCAAAGAACTCTCTGTTTGATGTTGCAAAGATAGCGATATAATTCATATAAGCAAAGTATTTACGTTGTTTTTTCAATGAAAATCAACCTTAGACATTTCTAATTCTATAAAATCGCCATTTTAAGGTATTGCATATATCTATGAACAATGGTAATTTTGCAAAATGATAATCAAAAGAATTCTTTTAATCTTCATCATTCTACTTCTGCTGTTTCCCTCTGCTAATGCTACTATTTTGAATTTAGCTGTGGGTGATACTATATACCCTACTCGAAAACATGTTTCTTCATTACATAAAACGATAGAACTCGATGAAGTTCAAGTTATTGGACAGCGGAAATTGTTTTCCATAAGAAAAGACACCACGTTTATCAATACTGATTGCCTTCGAGTAAGGAAAGGTGCTAACTTGGAAGACTTAATCAGGAATATTCCGGGCATGGAATACGACAAGGCGAACAGGCTACTATCGTTCAAAGGAAAGCCATTGAACGGCGTAAACATCAATGGCGAGACCTTTATGGGCAACGACATTATCGCAGCGTTGGAGAATATGACAGCCGATGCAGTGGAACTACTGAAACTGTATGACATGCTCAGCGCATTGGAGAAAATGACGGGAGTAGATGATGGTGCCGACAATTATGTGCTGGACATCAAGACCAAATCTACCTACAATGGCAGCCTGACAGGAACACTAACGGCTGAACACGGCAATCGCGACAGACGCAGGGATGAGGTACAGGGCAATCTATTCAATGCCGATGGCGAAAACACCTCGCTGACTTTGCGCTCTGACAATCTTAGTAATATGAACATTGGGGGAAACAATTTCCAAAACATATTGTCGGGCAATATCGTGAAGAAATTTGGCAAGAAGATTACGCTCAATGCAAGCCTCTCACTCAATGCCTTCCACAATGGAAGCGAGAATCATGACTATGATGAGCAATATCTTTCATCGGGAACAAAATATCGGGAATCAATGCTGCTTTCCTTGAGCAAGAATCACAGTAATGCCGCAAACATAAATCTGCAGTATAACATAGACAAAAAGACTTTGCTGAATATAAGTACAAATGGAAACTTCGGACGGTCAGACAACCTGACTGACAACACAACATACCTATATGAGTGCAATACGGCTGCAGACACGCTGACCTCGGGAACGCTGCGAAATAACACAAAAAGCAATGGAAAGAATTACCATGTGTCTGCCGACCTCACACGGCGGATTGGCAAGGTAGGGGCATCATTTACCGTGAAGGCGACACTTGGCGGTAACTCGAATGAAACGAATAATACCAGCCTTTCACTGACGAAATTCCACCACCTGCGCAACGCTGTGGGCGGAGATTCACTACTGTTGCGCAATCTTTGCCAACAACTGCCCACCCTGCGCAACGAAAGCAGAATATCATTGCAATATACCCATCCTTTTGGCAAACAGTTGAAATTGCAGACAGGGTACGGACTGCATCACGAAGAAGATAGAAACACAAGCAACACTTACGACCATACTATACCGAATAGACCATACATAGATAGCCTAAGTTATGAGAACACACTATCTATATGTGGGCAGGAACTCACCCTGCGAATGGATTATAAGGGTAAGCAATGGAAGATAAACGGTGGCATTGATGTAGAATGGCAACGCAGGAATATCTGCCGGCAACACAATTCGGAAACAGTGGACTATACAGTCAAGGCTACGGAATACAAGCCCAAGTTCGGCGCAAAGTGGAACAACGGAAAAATAGAAGTTGAACTGCGTTATAACGGAAACACACAACAGCCTTCCATACAGGCTTTGCTGACACTTGATGACAAGAGCAACCCGCTGTTCGTGAAGATAGGCAATCCGCAGTTGAAGCCAGCCTATCAACAACAACTGTCCATCAGATTAAATGAGAGAAAATATGGTATTACCTTTATGGGCAATTACCACAACTCGTTCAATGATTTTGCAGAGGAAGTAACGTATGACTCAAATACTGGCGCACGGACATACAGAACTGTCAATATCAACGGAAATTATTTTGTGGACGGGATGCTGCAATGGCAGAAACAAGTGAAGCATCTGATGCTCTCTGGTACTATGAGAACTTCTTTTAAAAACCACGTCTATCTCTTTCACGAACAAACGTACGGTAATGCTTTGAAGAGCAAGACACATACAACGGGTAATGAGGTTAGCCTACGATTGAACTACCAGCCGAAATGGGGGAATATTGACCTACACGCCAGTTGGCAACTCTACCGTTCCAACAACTTACTGACAAACATCCATGTAAATACCATTGACTACGACTGTGGCATCAGCGGCACAGTAGAACTTCCCCACGACATTGAAATATGGGGCGATGCAAATTGTCATCTGCGCCGAGGAACCTATTCAACCACAGATGATGACCAGTGGCTATTGAACGTGGGAGCATCGTGGCGTTTTCTCAAGAAGAAACAAGCCACACTCTCATTTAAGTGGAGCGACATTCTGAACAGGCGAAGCGACCTCAACCGTTCCGTTTCAGGTTACGGGTATCACGAGAGTTTCCGACCGCAGATACATAGTTATGCCCTCGTATCGCTGCGATACCGTTTTAGCCTTACCAAAAGTAAAACAGATAAAAATTCTCACAAACAGCAAAATCCTAATAAATAAGGATTGCAAAAACAAAAATAAAATCATAAAAAATAGGTATTGTGAAATCCAAACAAGGCTCCTACCTTTGTAACTCAAAACAATTAATTTATTATCGAAAATGAAAATAGTAAAGAATTTAACATTACCAGTATTGGTATTCCTTGTGATGGGACTTGCCTCATGTAGCAGTGATGATAATACAGTTCATTACAGCACAAACTCCCTTAAAAATACAGAATTGATGACTGTGTTGAAATCGAAAGGTTATCAGTTCGACAAAGACGGGAAGCTGGAACTCAACGAATTAGCAAACAACACCACATCGCTTGACCTTAGTGGTACAAACCTGAAGGATCTCAGCGGTCTTGATATTCTCCCCAATCTGAAAGACGTAAAACTCTCCAATAACGGGTATGGACCTGTTTTCGACTTCGCCCAACTACCTGCACAGATTACCGGAGTGGATTTGACCGGCAATGACATTTACGAATTTAAGGGACTGGCAAATACCGACAAGGTAGAGGCTACAGGATACGAGGCTACCGACATTAAACGCCACTTTGAAAAGTTGTATCTTCCTGAGGGAGCAAAATACGATCAGGATCAGATTGTAGCTTTTTATAAAAAGTCGGAGATGGACAAGAAAGCCGTTGATATGAAAATGGCAGATGCAAATGGAAAGTTGAACACATATAACACCTTGCGTAATGTGCCTGATGCCATAGTCAGAAAACAATTATATGATCTTTTCTCACAATTATTTGTCATTACAGAAAATAAGGATACACTTATTGATGTGAGCAGACGAATGACCTCACCCGAGCAAAGCAACAATTCTATTGCCTTAATTCCGCAACACTATTATAAATTAAACT
>NZ_KV817478.1:0-889 GCF_001814685.1 Prevotella sp. HMSC077E09
CATAATCAGGGTGTGGGGCGGTAAGCCCCACCGATTTTTTTCGGCATGAAAATTCAAGAAGTGAGATGCCGGGCGATACCTGACACCTCACTCATATCAAATTAGCTACATATCTGGCAACTCATCAAGTATGTTCTCCAAATGTCCTAAGACTATATCCAGCTTCAAATCGGTGATGGTTCCCTCAAAGCCATCTTCTTTGTCTTTTACCAATATTGACAGGAAACCATCTTCTTCATGTACAGCCATTACTTTTAGGTCTGTGGGTTCTTCTCCTAAGTATCCAATAATGTAAGGATACTCTGCATTTTCCTTTTGTCCATCATCCACATAATCCATCCCAAAATGAAATTCGTGGTTGGGAAGTTTCTGCAAAGCGTCGATTAGTTCCTGCTTCTGCCGTTTGTAAATCTCTTCATAAAGAGGGGCATAATCAAAATGTTTCATTGTTTTGTCTGTTTTAATAAGGTGGGTTTTCCACCTTGCATTGGTTATTAATCAAGTGTTTCATAAAAGTAGTCTAATTCCTCGCCTTTCAGGTTTTCGCAACCATAATTGTCCGCTTCCTCCCAAAGGGCATTGTAAACACGTGCCAACTCATCGTTTTTCTCGTACCATTGCCAAATCTTATGATTGAGCACCATAACAAGCTCGGTCAGAAACTTATAATTGTCTTTCCACTCCTCGAATGCTCGTTTGAATGTATCGTTTACCGCTTTTACGCCAAACTTCTCTGCAATTGAGAAATCACCCCAAAAAGTAGTAAGGGGTTTATAACCTGTCGTTTCCTCAATGTTCCACACAGATGTTACGATTTGAATTGTTGTTGTTTCCATTTTCTAATTGTTTTATGAGTTTAAAATTTTATTCTGGGCATCCCGATTCTCAA
>NZ_KV817479.1:0-1421 GCF_001814685.1 Prevotella sp. HMSC077E09
GGCTCAGTAGAAAAGAGATGGGGAAATTTCCTTAGTTAATATATTTTTCTTTCCTTTGTATCATGGAAGAAAAAAATCTATATCAATTAGCCGAGTTCGTTTTACCAAGCGATATATTACATTATTTCTCTATTGTCAAGATAGAGCCTGATTCTTCTTTGTTGCGCATTTACCTTGATGAGAAAATGGAGAAAGAACTTTCAGAAGATCTTCATTTTGAATCCCAAGGCTTTATGGATGCTGTCGAGGTGACAGACTTCCCGATTCGGGACCATAAGGTAATTTTGGTTCTTCGTAGACGTCGGTGGATAGATACCCGTACAGGTAAGAGTTTCTCCCTTCCCCTGCAGATTGACATTACCGCCTCCGGCACTCGTTATTCCAAAGAGTTCGGAGCTTTTTTAAAAGAGACGTATGGAGACGTCCCCAGTGACCTGCCGTACGCTTGAGGAATTCTATCATATCAATGGACATAGTTTTGAGAAACAGTATAAGGAAATATTAAGTGGTTACAGGTCATGGGAACAGTTGGCTCATGCACAGAAGTGGCTTCTATTTGAGAATAATATCGGCAAGAGCATAGCAATAGATGAAACATCCTTGTCCAATGGCGAGCTCTACACGATAGTAACCAATAGTGACAGACACGGTAGGGAGGGATGTCTTATCGCTATTATTGCGGGTACAAAGTCCTTGGATGTCTGCAAGGTACTGGATGAGATAGATGAAAAGAAGCGGGAAGACGTAGAAGAGGTTACCTTGGACTTGTCCGACAGTATGCGTAAGATAGTGAGACATTGCTTTCCTAAGGCTAAACGAGTGATCGATCGTTTTCATATACAGAAACTTGCAATTGATGCCGTGCAACAGATGAGAATAGAGCATCGCTGGGCTGCCTTACAGGAAGCAAATGAGGAGAAAGAGAATGCGAAGTTAGAAAAGCGAGCATATCAATCTGTGACTTTTGAGAATGGAGATACACGTAGTGAACTGCTGGTAAGAAGCAGGTACCTGTTATTCAAATCATCGGAGAAATGGACTGATGAGCAGAAGCTAAGAGCCAAGATACTATTTAGAGAATATCCTGACATCAAGAAGGCTTACGGCTTATCACATTCGCTAAGAATGATTTTTGCAAAGAACACCGTCAAAGACGCAGCTAGACTATCATTGGCCAAGTGGTATAATAAGGTTGAAGAAGCTAACTTTCATTCCTTTAATGTCATTGCAGCAACTATCTACGAACATTACGATGACATACTAAACTTCTATATTAACAGAGCTACAAACGCGGCTGCTGAATCCTTTAACGCAAAAATAAAACTATTTAGGGCTAACGTAAGGGGAGTTGTGGATAAAAGTTTCTTCCTTTTTAGGATTGCTAAACTATATGCTTATCCACACTAAATATCTACTGTCCC
>NZ_KV817480.1:0-577 GCF_001814685.1 Prevotella sp. HMSC077E09
GCTCCGACCGCTTGTAGGCGTATGGTTTCAGGAACTGTTTCACTCTTCTTGTCGAAGTGCTTTTCACCTTTCCCTCACGGTACTGGTTCACTATCGGTCTCACAGGAGTATTTAGCCTTACCGGATGGTCCCGGCGGATTCGCGCAGAATTACTCGTGTTCCGCGTTACTCAGGATACCGCTATGTTGAATCTTGGTTCAAATACAGGACTTTCACCCTCTGTGGTTCTTCTTTCCAGAAGATTCTTTTCACTCGATTCATACAATGTCGCGGTCCTACTACCCCGCAGCTGCGTTGCCACAGTCACGGTTTGGGCTCTTCCCCGTTCGCTCGCCACTACTGGGGGAATCATTGTTTATTTTCTTTTCCTGCAGGTACTAAGATGTTTCAGTTCCCTGCGTTAGCTCTCACGCTCAGCGTGAGTGACCGTCCTTCAGACGGCCGGGTTGTCCCATTCGGAAATCCCCGGATCAGAGATTATTTGCATCTACCCGGGGCTTATCGCAGCTTATCACGTCCTTCGTCGCCTCTGTGAGCCTAGGCATCCGCCATACGCCCTTTCTTACTTTCTTCTTAT
>NZ_KV817481.1:0-510 GCF_001814685.1 Prevotella sp. HMSC077E09
GGTCGGCAGTTCAAGTCTGCCTGGGACTACTTCTTTAATTCATAATTCATAATTAATAATGCATAATCCAAACTAAAATTTGAGTTTTGCTTATTAATGGAACCTTGAATGATGAACACTCCAATCAAATGGTAATCATAATTATGCATCATGCATTAATCATTATGAATTACTACCTTGGGGGATTAGCTCAGCTGGCTAGAGCACCTGCTTTGCAAGCAGGGGGTCAACGGTTCGAATCCGTTATTCTCCACAGATGGACATCACCGTGCATGCTGAAGCGTGCATTCTGAAGGTCCATACGATCTTTGACATATTGACACAAGCAAAAACTGTAAAGTAAACTAAGTTCAGTCTTAGAAATCAAATCGCAAGATGCGATTTCACTTGACAGCTAAAAGTATGAGCTTCAGAAGGTGAAGCCGGAGGAAGGCAGAGCAATGTATGTTGCTTTTTGTATCCCCGCTTCATCCTTTATAAGAAGAAAGTAAGAAAGGGCGTATGGCGGAT
>NZ_KV817482.1:0-10091 GCF_001814685.1 Prevotella sp. HMSC077E09
AAGAGGCTTTCGTAGGGGTACGATGAACGAAAAATAGCGAAAATCGACTTTCCCTCACGGGGGAAATAGGAAAACTCCGAAAGTTAGACAAAATAACTTTCGGAGTTATGTTCATTTTTTGACACTCCATTGCTCTTTATTTTGTAAAAAGCAAAGCCGATTTATGGGATTATTCTGCGTCCTTGCGATCGTCAATATTATCTCCCTGTGTCGGTGCAAGCGTCTTTTCGAAATCGGTAATACCTGCCTTTACAAGGATGTCATACCACTGAAGCAACTTCTTGATATCACTGTCGTGCACACGTTCCTGGTCGAAATTAGGCAACACTTCAGCGAAATAAGCACGAAGTTCTTTAGGACTCAACTTCCTATAGTTTACAGAAACCTCTTTACCGCCTTCCTTCTTGCAAACATTTTCGAGAACATTCCACAATGGAATATCATCGGCGTCAGTGTACATGGCAATATCACCAAGGCTTGTCACACGGTCAGAAGCAAAGGCCGGGATACGTTTATGAGTTTCATCAAGTGACTCAACAATGAGATTCATTTTACCACGAGAAACCAGTTTATAAAGTCCTGGTTTACCTGCGATTGAAAGGATTGTTTCCATTTTCTTAAATTGTTTTATATTTCTGATTAATATTCTATATTTCCCAATTGAAATCTACAAACATCTTATCTATCTGTGTTTCGAGACTGGCACGTCCGTCATTCACAATGACAAAATCAGCCCGTTTTTCTATTTCTTCCTGTGGCATCTGGCGGTCAATCCATTGCAAAGCGCTTTCACGAGTGATTGAGTCGCGCTCCATGATGCGCCGGACTCTCATTTCTAATGGAGCAGACACACAGACGACATGATTGAATTTCACTCTGTGATTGAAACCGCTTTCGAAAAGGATAGCACTTTCAAGCCATTGAAGATTGCTTAGCATAAAATCGTTTGCCACGGCTGGATGCACGATATCATTAACCGCTTGCTTATGGGTATCGTTTTCAAGTAGGAATGCAGCAAGCACCCTCTTCTCTATGATTCCATTTTGACAAATCTCATCACCTATCAGATGTTGCAACATCATCTGCAGGCTCTCGTCTGAACGCATCAACCGTTTAGCGGCCTCATCGCAATCATAGACAGAGATTCCCCGCGCCTCCAACAAGTGGCACACATAACTCTTGCCCGAGCCAATTCCCCCTGTTATTGCAAACCGTTGTAATGCTCTTTCCATTAAGTTCACGTTCTTTATTGTTGCTCTACGAGATAGTCTACCTGTGACATCTGTAGCTTTGGGCGGAGAATAACATCGGGGAACTGACGCAACTTGATAGGACATTTGTCAGAAGGATGGTTGGCAATGTCGTTATAATCGGCAACAACCATGAACTGTTCAGGACGAATATTACGGAATCTGCTCCCCCCTACCGTGAAAGAAAGCTTCACCTTGGAGGGAAATGTACGCAACATCTTACCAGTTGGCATGTTAACAGCCACAATCGGCACCTCAATACTTTCTTCGGTCAAGATATCCGGATAGATTGTCATGCGAACTTTCTGCGGCATAATCTTGGCACCTTTAATGGTATGCAGCAATACGTCACGACTGATAGTATCCTCTATATGCCGCAAGGATAAGGTTTCGGTTGTAACCCATTGAATACTGTCAAGCACGCGCTTACTTGCATAAACGGTAACCTTGGAAGGTTGAAACTTAATTCTGGAGATATAATAACTTTTTCCTGCTTCAACAAGTCCGGCTATACGGATAGGGAACTGTCGTGATTGACCATAGTTGAAATAGAAAGTCAGCAGGTCAGACTTGATGGCCGATATCTTGGAAGAGCTATAGAGACGAAGATATATCAAGCGCTGCAAATCAGCTAAAGAAACCTTTCCTGTCCCTGTGCTTTTGTTGGCATAACTTTCAAAATCAATCGTAACCGGTTGTATCCTGTTTGCATAAGTATAAGCAAGTAGCGTAAAACCTTTGTCACGTATCATCACATCTATCGTATCACTGACATTCTGAGTGATAACCACGTTCTTGGGAACATTTACTAATTTGACAGGCACAGGAATGTCTCTGTCATAAGTTTCGTTAAGAGCCATCAAAAGCCAGAATGTTCCACTCAGTCCGAGAAAGAACAAAAAAATCAGAAACTCCCTATTCAACGTACTGAACAGAAAGTTCCTGACAGTCTTAACTAACTTGAGAATCTTATGCATTAGGTGTCTGAGATGATGCGTCTTCAAAGACATAACCTCTGCTGACCGTAATAACTACACCGCGTGCAATCTCTACATCAACTGTATCTGCACTTACATCTACGCGTTTAATCGTTCCATAGATACCTCCGCCTGTTACGATCTTAGCACCCTCTTGAAGTGAATTCTGAAAGTTACGTATCTTCTTTTGCTTCTTCTGTTGTGGGCGAACCATGAACAACCAGAAAATGACAAGAATAGCACCCATCATGATAAAAACGCCCATTCCACCACCTTGCGCTGCCTGCGCAGCTAATAACATTGCATTCATTTAGATAAGATATTAATTGATTAGTTGTTTTCTTTTTCTTTAGCTTCATGCACTTTCAGTGCCTTAAATACCATTCCATTGTCTACAAGAAAATGGGCAATGGAATCAAGCATCCCGTTAATATAGCCGCCACTCTTCGGAGTGCTGTAGAGTTTGGCTAAGTCTACATATTCATTAATAGTAACACTTATTGGAATATTTGGGAATGTGAGCATCTCTGCAATGGCAATTTGCATAATGACGACATCCATATAAGCTAATCGGCCAAAATCCCAATTGCGACTGGCCTCACTCATATAGCGCTGATACTGATCAGCATTGAGGATTGTTGCACGGAATAGTTTACGGGCGAAGTCTTTATCTTCTTCATCCTTATATTCAGGAAGCAGTTCCTGCATACTCGTATTTTCCTGCTCAAAACGCTTGATAGTTTTCAGTACAAATGTATCAACCACCTCTTTATCATCATTCCAATAGAGGCTCTTTTCTTCAAGCAACGCATCAAGATCGGCATTGTTCTGAATCAGCTGCTTATAGAGTTTTCGCCATACTTCGCGGTCTGCCTCATAGCTATCCTCCTCAGAAGCCATGTAGTCTGCATATATAGAACAGCCCTCTATGAGATTACACATCTTACGAATGAACTCTATATCATCATTCCATGAAATCTTGTGTGCTTCCATGAAATCATTAAGCATCTTGTTTTCTTCTAACTGGACGGCAAATTTATTATAAGCAAACTTCTGTGAAGGTATCTCAAGTCCTTCACGTTGTGCCCGCTGTGTTGCAATTTCCACACGATGACGTTCTTCACGAGTAACAGCAACTATCAAAAGCAGTAAATAATGATATAAATCATACGCCTTAGAAAGACTGAAAAACAATTCTTTTTCGGCAGTATCAATACTCTTGTTACCGTTTTGATAGTACGCATAGGTTAACTGAACGATCTTAATCCTTATAAGTTCCCTATTAATCATTCTCTAATAATTTATGGTTTCCCCTATCGTTTATATGATGCCACAAAATTAGACTTTTTCAACTGAATATGCAAGCGATACCCCTTGTTTTTCAATATTTTTTAGTAGAAATTTGCACAGTAAACGAAAAAAAACTACCTTTGCATCGCTTTTCCGAGAGCAATCTCGTGTGATGGCGAATTAATTCATAACAATTTAATTTAGAGTAACACAAATTATGAAAGAGATTAACGTATCAGGTCAGAAGCGTACAGACCTTGGCAAAAAAGCTTCTAAAGAACTCCGTAAACAAGGATTTATTCCATGTAACCTCTATGGTGAGAAGAAAGATGCTGACGGCAGACCAGAGGCACATGCATTTACAGTTTCTTTCTGTGAACTTCGTAAAATCATCTACACTCCACACATCTATGTCATCAATCTGAACATTGATGGAGAGCATCACACTGCAATTTTGAAAGAAATTCAGTTCCACCCAGTTACAGATGCACCTCTGCACGTTGACTTCTACGAGGTAAACGATCAGAAACCTATCAATATTGGCATTCCTGTTAAGTTGACAGGTTTGGCTCAAGGTGTTCGCGATGGTGGTCGCATGAACCTCTCTATCCGCAAGATTAACGTAACAGCTCCTTACCAACAAATCCCAGAGCATCTTGACATTGATGTAACTGCTTTGAAGATTGGTAAGAGCATCAAGGTTGGCGAACTTTCATTCGAGGGTCTTGAGATTACAACGAGCAAGGATGTGGTTGTTTGCTCAGTCAAGATGACTCGTCAGGCACAGCAGGCTGCTGCCGCAGAAGACGAAGCTCCAACTGAAGCAGAATAATCAGGAATGGACAAGTTTCTTATTTGTGGATTAGGGAATCCGGGAGATGAATATCAGGATACTCGCCACAATACAGGATTTATGGTATTGGACGCTTTTGTAAAAGCGTCCAATATTCATTTTGAAGACAAGCGCTATGGCTACATTGCAGAAACAACCATAAAAGGGCGCAAACTCATCCTGCTGAAGCCTACCACTTTTATGAATCTCAGCGGCAACGCTGTAAGATATTGGCTCAACAAGGAAAACATCGTTCAAAGCCATCTGCTTGTCATCAGTGATGACATAGCTCTTCCTTTAGGCGCATTCCGCCTTAAGGCAAATGGGAGCAATGGCGGACACAATGGCTTAGGAAATATCCAACAACTTATCGGGCAGGATTACGCCCGTTTACGCATGGGTATAGGCAACGAATATCCTAAGGGCGGACAAGTCGATTGGGTGCTTGGTAAATATGACGCTGACGAAATGAAGCGTCTGCAGCCAAGTATTGACATCGCTTGTGAAATCATCAAGAGCTTTGCATTGGCAGGCATAAACATAACGATGAACCAATTTAACAAGCTTGGTAAGAAATAAGACATGGCAGATACAGCAAGAATAGACAAATGGCTTTGGGCAGCACGCGTGTTCAAAACACGTTCTCTTGCTGCAGATGCCTGTAAAAACAATCGCGTGACTATCAATGGCGTCAATGTTAAACCAAGCCATACAATTAAGGCCGGAGAAATCATCTGTGTCAAGAAATCGCCAATCATCTATTCGTATAAGGTATTAAAATGTATAGAACAACGTGTTGGGGCGAAGTTTATTCCTGAAATTTATGAGAACGTAACTGATGCTAAGCAATACGAATTACTCGAAATGAGCCGCATCAGCGGTTTTATTGACCGTGCACGTGGAACCGGCAGACCTACCAAGAAAGAGCGTCGTGCACTCGATTCCTTTGTCGACCCTATCTTATTCGGCTTTGATGATACCGATGACTTCGACGAATAAAAACAGCATACCCGATACTCAATGCCTTAAAATCAAATACATTTTCATTTGTTCCATGAAAAAACAGATGATGTTCTACAGCTCCAAACTTAGGAAAACAGAAAAACAGCTTTCCCAAACTTGGGAAGAACGAAAAACGGAAGAAAACGGCCGTCCCAACATTGGGAAAACTGAAAAACAGCGAAAAATGACTTTCCCAAACTTGGGAAAATCAAAAAACAGCGGAAATCGGCCATCCCAACATTGGGAAAATCAAAAAACGCCACAGGCTGCATTTTCCACCCCTTGGAAAGCCAAAAAACGCAGAAAATCATTCGTCGCTTGTGAGCGAAATGCAGAAATTGCCAAAAGCAGCGTTTCGCTTGCAAGCGACGAGCGAAAAACATTGAAAACAGCATTTCGCTCATAAGCGAAACGCAGAAAACGCAAAAAACAGCATTTCGCTTGCAAGCGACAAGCGAAAAACACAGAAAACAGCATTTCGCTCGTGAGCGAAACGCAGAAAACGCAAAAAAACACTCGTCATCCGTGGATGAAACCAAGAATACGATGAAAAACACTCATCATCCGTGGATGAAACCAAGAAAACGGCAAAAAACACTCGTCATCCGTGAATGAAACCAAGAAAACGGCGAAAATTGGTTTTCAGCCGCGGCCGACGAACGAAAAACGCCGAAAATTGGCTTTCGGCCATGGCCGACGGGTGAAAAACAGTAAAAACAACATTTCGGCCGTGGCCGAAATGCAGAAAATGAGAAAAACAGGTCTTCGGCCGCGGCCGATGAACCAAAAACGACAAAAACTGACTTTCGGCCACGGCCGAAAATCTATCATCCATTAATTTTAATGCATGGCAGTGTATATTGCCGCAACAGAAGCTGAACGAAATGACAGTCCCCGGGAAAAACTTAACTTTAGGAACACCGAATTTTGTTTTTTACAGAAGACTCAAGTAAATTTGCATTTAGCAATCTGCCCACACTTAAAAATCCATTAAAATTTTCATTATTCTCTTTTTTTTCTTATATTTGTAACTCCTATATTCAAAAAAGAAATGACAATTAAGAAAACTGCAATATACTTTTGGATAGCCTGTTTGTCGCTTTCTCTCCCACTCTGTGCACAAAACCGATTAAAAGGAAAGAAAGTGACAGCTAAGGCACAACATGCACAGACGAAGCTTAGCAGTCCAAGTAACGCTCTGTTTCGTGAAATGCTGCCTGCCACGGCCAAGCTGATATTTGCAGACAGCATCATCGTTGATAAAAAAGACTTCCTGAAACAAATTCCAACAGACAGAGAGATTGGAGAAATAATTCCAACAAAGGAATTCTTAGGAAACTCACAATCTCCTGAAGCTTTAACCTTTATCAACGGCATGGGGGATCAGGCTTTCCTGGCTGAAGGAGATACGCTACAGACGGCTATCTACAGCGCTGACAAAATTGGAAAAAAATGGGCACAGCCTACACGAATTACAGCCATAGATGATACATACCTGCAGCCGAACTATCCTTTCATGCTGTCAGATGGCATGACGCTATATTTTGCAGCTAAGGGAAGTCACAGTATTGGCGGCTATGATCTGTTCATGACACGATACAACAACGAACAGCACAGCTTCTACCAGCCGGAAAACATGGGGTTGCCCTACAATTCGACAGCTAATGATTATCTGCTGATTACTGATGATATAAACGAATTAGGCTGGTTGGTCACAGACCGAAATATGCCTGAAGGAAAGGTGTGTATCTATACTTTCGTTCCTACCAAGCAGCGTTTTTCCTATGAAAAAGACAACTTGACGACGAAACAACTTGAGGCCCAGGCACAGATTGCATCTATAGCCCTGACCTGGCAAAACGGAGATCGACAGGCTGCACTCAATCGGTTGAAACAGCTTATTTCGCACAACAAGCCTGTAAAGAACTCGCCAAAGAAACTCAATTTCGTCATCAATGATAACATAACATTTAGAAATATCAATGATTTTAAGGCTGAAAATCAAGAAAAGGTATCCCGCTTTTTAGCGCTTCAGGCAGATTATAACAAACGAGATACAGAACTGCTTCGCCTCCGTGACAACTATGAGAGTGTCACAGGTACACAGAAGCAGGCACTCCGTAAAACGATTGTTGAACGAGAGAAAAACCTTGAACAGCTGCAGATTGACATAGCAAAACTTGAAAAAGAAATTCGCAACAACGAAAACCTTAAATGAACATAAAAATGAATGAAAAGAAATTCTTTGCCGAATCAGAATTGATTATCAATGAAGACGGCAGCATTTTCCACCTGCATCTGAACCCGGAGCAGTTGGCCGACAGAGTAATTTTGGTGGGTGACCCAGGACGAGTGGCCTTGGTAGCAAGCCATTTTGAAACCAAAGAATGTGAAGTTCAAAGTCGTGAGTTCCATACGATAACAGGAACCTTTCAAGGCAAACGCATCACTGTGCTAAGTACAGGTATTGGCTGTGACAATATCGACATTGTTGTTAACGAACTGGATGCATTGGCAAATATAGATTTCAAGACACGCACAGAGAAAGATGCACATCGCACATTAACTCTGGTACGTATCGGCACATGTGGCGGTCTGCAACCCGAAACACCATCGGGTACATATGTAGCCAGTGTGAAGAGCATAGGCTTTGACGGTTTGCTAAACTTTTATGCAGGGCGGAACGAAGTGTGTGACTTAGGCCTTGAAGAGGCTTTCAAAAAGCATATGCATTGGAATCCACTGCTTTGTGCTCCCTATGTAATTGACGCCGACAAGGAATTGATTGACCGTATTGCCCAAAATGATATGGTACGTGGCATAACAATTGCCTGCGGTGGTTTCTTCGGACCGCAAGGACGGGAACTCCGCGTGCCTTTAGCTGACCCTGATCAAAATAAAAAAGTTGAGAGTTTCGAATACCAGGGGCTGCATATCACCAACTTTGAAATGGAGAGTTCTGCTCTCGCAGGGCTTTCTGCATTAATGGGACACAAGGCAATGACCTGCTGTATGGTAATCGCCAACCGATTGGCACAAAAGGCCAATACGGGCTACAAGAATACCATTGACGGACTGATTGAAAAGGTATTGGAGCGTATTTGATGAACAGTAACACCATTTGTGCATTAGCAACTTCAGCAGGAGGGGCAATCGGCATCGTGCGAGTAAGTGGTGACAAGGCAATTGAGATAACCGACAGAGTCTTCAGTGGTATTGGGAAGAAGAGTCTGCTTGAAGCCAAAGGCAACACGGTGCATTATGGAGAAATACATGATCAGCAAGGAAACATCATAGATGAGGTACTTGTCAGTGTCTTCCGTGCCCCACACAGCTATACCGGAGAAGATTGCACAGAGATTTCATGTCATGGTTCTACCTATGTACTTAGCCAAGTAGTAAAAGTGCTCATTGATGCCGGATGCCGGCAAGCTGCCCCGGGAGAGTTCACCAAGCGAGCTTATCTGAATGGTAAGATGGACCTAAGTCAAGCTGAAGCGGTAGCCGATCTTATAGCATCCACTAACAAAGCATCACATAAACTTGCTTTAAGTCAATTGAAAGGGCATTTCAGTAGTGAGTTATCCCGACTTCGCGAACAGCTGTTGAAGATAACATCTCTATTAGAACTTGAGCTTGATTTCTCGGATCATGAAGAGTTAGAGTTTGCTGACAGAAGTGAGTTAAAGACGCTTGCAGAAAAGATTCATGAGCGAATTGCTACTCTCATCCACTCGTTTGAAACAGGTAATGCTTTGAAAAAAGGTATTCCTGTTGCAATCATTGGAAAGACTAATGTCGGTAAAAGCACACTACTTAACTGCATGCTGCATGAAGATAAAGCCATAGTAAGTAACATACATGGTACAACCCGCGATGTCATAGAAGACACGACAGAGATTAAAGGAGTTACCTTCCGCTTTATTGATACAGCAGGTATCAGGGAAACTAAAGATGTAGTGGAACAGTTAGGCATAGAACGTGCCTACAAGAAAATCGGCGAAGCAACCATTGTCTTATGGGTTGTTGACGAGCAGCCAACAACAGAAGAATACACAGAAATACAGCAGCTCACAGCAGAAAAGAAACTGCTCCTGGTTTTTAATAAGATGGACCGTAAGGAATTTAAGCCCATCACGATAAACAGTAAATTCCATGTCATCTATATTTCAGCTAAACATAAACAGAACATGGCAGAACTGGAGACTGCAATTTATGAAGTGGCCGATATCCCTGAAATAACAGAAAACAGCATTATTGTAACTAATGCCCGCCACTATGAAGCCTTAGTCCACGCCAATGACAGCATACTCCGTGTCATTGAAGCCATGGATACAGGTCTTAGTGGCGATTTAATCAGTGAAGACCTTCGCCTCTGTCTTGAACAATTAGCCGAGATTACCGGTGGTCAGATTACGACAAATGAAGTTCTTGGGAATATCTTCAAACACTTCTGCATCGGAAAATAATGCCCTCCGAAAAGTAAACAAACAAGAAAGAAAAAACAAAGAAATAAGAGGGAGTTTCGCTATTTTGCAGACCTCTGTTTGTAATCCCATTCATAAAGCTTTGTATTTTGACTCAAATCACAGCGTAAGATGATTTCTAAAACGTATCTAATTGAGAAAGAAGAAGTTACCTCGCTGTAAAAACTAAACAGGTAACGATTTGGAAACGAGCGAAGTGCCATTAACCGCAGGTTTCTGCATCAACAAAGAACGCTTGTTATTCTATTTGCAA
>NZ_KV817483.1:0-343 GCF_001814685.1 Prevotella sp. HMSC077E09
TGTGCAAACACGATCTAATCCTTAAATCCGGTCCCAGTTCGGACTGGGGTCTGCAACCCGACCCCACGAAGCTGGATTCGCTAGTAATCGCGCATCAGCCATGGCGCGGTGAATACGTTCCCGGGCCTTGTACACACCGCCCGTCAAGCCATGAAAGCCGGGGGTGCCTGAAGTCTGTGACCGCAAGGAACGGCCTAGGGCAAAACCGGTGATTGGGGCTAAGTCGTAACAAGGTAGCCGTACCGGAAGGTGCGGCTGGAACACCTCCTTTCTGGAGACGGATTTCCTGCTGGTTGACGAGTTGACAGTATACATGTTGACGAGTGAAAAAGTTAACGGGTTT
>NZ_KV817484.1:0-66156 GCF_001814685.1 Prevotella sp. HMSC077E09
AGACTGTCGCATTTACTAATTTAAACTGCACTTCGGAGCATTGCCAAATAGAGAATAAAAGGCAGGAAAACAAAGGTTGTCTTCTGATTTCAAAGCCAGGGCATTGCAATTTAAGTCATTATGCGCTGTAGCTTGACGCAGAATACACGGTCTTTTGAGTCAAAACGTGCGGTCATCTGATGCAGATTGTGAGGTAATTTGATGCAAGTTGCAATGCTTTTTAGCATGATTTTGCTTTGTAATCAGTTTGAAGTTTCATAATTATCTGATAGTCAACATGTTATTAGTACTTAAAAAATGGCGCATATATGGAACGGAGAAGTCATTCATTCTAAATCTGTAAAGCAATTGAGCAGAGTTGTAAATATATATGATAGTTTTTAACCTATTATTCGTTTACTGTCATTATACAGCAACATCTGGTGCACTTTATGAATTCAAGGCAAAAGTAAAGCCGAGTATGAGCGTTTCTTAAGCGTGACAGTTGACAACGGGAGGAGTCTGATGGTGATAAATATAATGCTGCAAAGTGAAAAAGAATAAAAAAGAATAGAGGATATTTGCATATTTGAGAATAATTGTTAACTTTGCCCTATGAAAGCAGAAAACAAAATACAAGATAACTTATCAGAGAAAATATAAACAGATATTCTTTTATAGATTATGGCAAAGATTAAGACAATAGGCATTCTGACTTCGGGTGGTGATGCGCCGGGAATGAATGCGGCTATACGTGCGGTGACACGCGCCGGGATATATAATGGTTTTAATATCAAGGCGATTTATCGTGGTTATGATGGTCTTATCAATGATGAAATCGTTGATTTTACAACAGAAAATGTAAGTGGTATCATCAATCAGGGCGGCACAATGCTGAAGACTGCGCGTTCGGAGGAATTCAAAACTGCCGAAGGACAGCAGAAAGCTTATGATAATATTGTCAAGGAAAACATAGATGCTTTGGTGGTTATAGGTGGTAACGGCTCACTGACCGGAGCGATGAAGTTTGCTCAAGAGCATGATCTTTGTTGCATTGGGCTGCCCGGAACCATAGATAATGACCTTTATGGAACCGACAGTACCATTGGGTATGATACGACAATGAACACGATTGTGGAGTGTGTAGACCGCATTCGGGATACGGCCCAGAGCCATGAACGCATCTTCTTTGTTGAGGTGATGGGGCGTGATGCGGGCTTCTTGGCACAGAATTCTGCAATAGCTTCGGGTGCAGAGGCTGCTATTATTCCAGAAGACAGCACCGATGTCGACCAGTTGGCACAGTTCATGGAGCGCGGTATTCGAAAGAGCAAGAGAAGTTGTATCGTGATAGTCAGCGAAAGTCCGAAGTGTGGTGCCATCTATTATGCAAATCGTGTGAAGAAAGAATTCCCGCAGTATGACGTTCGTATCTCTATATTGGGACACCTTCAGAGAGGTGGACGTCCTACGGCTCGTGACCGCATATTGGCCAGCTGCACGGGTGTAGGTGCAATCGAAGCTATCATGCAGGGACAACGCAATATCATGGTTGGTGTGAGGAACAACGAAGTGGTCTATGTGCCATTGAGCGAAGCAATCCGAAGTGATAAACCGTTTGACAGAAAACTGATAAAAGTGCTTGATGAGTTGAGTATATAATGTTTAAAAGGTTTTAAAAGGCTGTCTGTTTCGACATAAACCTCAAGATATTCTTGTGTTTTATACAGAATAATGGTACTTTTGCTAAATATAATTCAATCGAATCTTAATATTTAAAATTTAATAGCTTATGTCACAAATTATAGGACACATCTCTCAGATTATCGGTCCGGTTATTGATGTATACTTCGATACAAAGGGTCAGGATGCAGAGAAGGTGTTGCCAAAGATTTATGAGGCACTTAAAGTGAAGCGTGCCGATGGCAGCGACCTTGTAATAGAGGTTCAGCAGCATATTGGTGAAGACACCGTCAGATGTGTAGCTATGGATAATACCGATGGACTTCAGCGTGGTCTTGATGTTGTTTCTACAGGTAGTCCGATCACAATGCCTGCCGGTGAACAGATTAAGGGCCGAATGATGAATGTCATTGGCAAGCCTATTGATGGTATGGAGGAATTGGATATGCAAGGTGCCTATCCTATCCATCGTGCAGCACCTACGTTCGACCAGCTTTCAACCCATAAGGAGATGTTGGCGACAGGCATCAAGGTTATCGACTTGCTGGAGCCATATATGAAAGGTGGAAAGATTGGACTCTTCGGTGGTGCAGGTGTAGGTAAGACTGTGCTCATTATGGAATTGATCAACAATATAGCCAAGGGACATAACGGTTACTCTGTATTTGCCGGAGTAGGAGAGCGTACGCGTGAAGGAAATGACCTCTTGCGTGACATGTTGGAGAGTGGCGTTATCAAATATGGTGAGGCTTTCAGAAAGGCCATGGAAGAAGGTAAGTGGGATTTGTCGTTAGTTGATAAGAAGGAACTTGCCGAGAGTCAGGCTACACTTGTCTATGGTCAGATGAACGAACCTCCAGGGGCACGTGCTTCTGTTGCCTTGTCTGGTTTGACAGTTGCCGAAGAATTCCGTGATCATGGTGGTAAGAATGGCGAGGCTGCCGATATCATGTTCTTCATTGATAATATCTTCCGCTTTACTCAGGCGGGTTCTGAAGTTTCTGCACTTTTAGGCCGTATGCCTTCAGCTGTAGGTTATCAGCCTACGTTGGCCAGCGAAATGGGAGCAATGCAGGAACGTATTACCTCAACGAAGAATGGTTCTATCACTTCTGTGCAGGCTGTCTATGTGCCGGCAGACGACTTGACTGACCCTGCCCCTGCTACAACGTTCTCTCACTTGGACGCTACAACAGAACTCTCAAGAAAGATTGCAGAGTTGGGTATTTATCCCGCTGTAGACCCATTAGGCAGTACATCGCGTATCCTTGATCCTCTGATAGTAGGCAAAGCTCATTATGATTGTGCACAGCGTGTAAAGCAGTTGCTTCAGCGTTATAACGAACTTCAAGATATTATTGCAATCTTGGGTATGGATGAACTCTCTGATGAGGACAAGTTGACCGTAAACCGTGCACGGCGTGTTCAGCGTTTCCTTTCTCAACCATTTACTGTAGCTGAACAGTTTACCGGATTGAAAGGCGTTATGGTTCCTATTGAAGAAACCATCAAAGGCTTCAATGCTATCCTTGATGGTGAAGTAGATGACCTCCCAGAACAGGCCTTTATCAACGTAGGAACTATAGAAGATGCAAAGGAAAAGGCAAAGAAACTGCTTGAGGCAGCTAATGTCTAATATGCTGAAAGTAAGGAGTTTGGTAGATATGATAAACTTAAAACTTGAAATTGTATGTCGCATTTGAGAGTTGTATCTCCGGAAAGAGTGGTCTTCGATGGTGAGGTAATGTGTGTCACTGTGCCTGGAGCAATGGGAGAGTTTGAAATCTTGGAACATCACGCTCCGATTATATCTTCATTGGAAAAAGGGCATATTGTCTATCAACCCTTAGATAGTCAGAAAGAAACGCTGGATATTCTCGGTGGTTTTGTAGAAGTACAGAAAGACGAGATACGTATATGTGTTGAATTATAATCAGACAGATGACGTTGGAAACGAATAGGCAGCTTGCAAGCAAAAGATATATCCGACAGGCAGTGCAGATTGTATTTGCATTATTTCTGTTGGAATTGTTGGCTTTTCAATTGGTGGGAAGCGATTTGCTGTTGACTCCTATTCTTGTGAGTGTAGGCTTTGCTTTATTTGTGGAATTGGGCGATGCGCTCTCATGGAAGCGATTGGAAAGCAAGGGTGATGAAACTAAGGCAACCTTTTTTATGGCTGTTTCAGGGTTTCGATTTCTCTTGGCTTTGTTGGTGTTGTTTATTTATTATCTGAACACTGACCGTGGGGGAATGTTTACATTTCTTCTGTTGTTTGCTCCTTTTTATTTGGCCGTGCTTGCTCATCACTCTGTATTTTTCTCGCATTTGCGTAATAATAAATCGAAGAACCTTCGTTAATGACAATTGAGTAAAAGATGAAACAAATAAAATCATTACTGCTTCTATTGGTGATTGCCATGATGCCTCTGCAGTTGTTTGCAGCTCATGGAACGGAAGGAGGGAAGCTGAATATTTCAGAGATAGTACTTGGACATCTCTCTGATGATTATGAGTGGCATATTGCTTCTTATGATGGGAAGGCTCTCAGTATTCCACTTCCTGTCATCGTTAGAAGTTCGGCAACGGGGCAATGGACATTTTGTACGCCTGAGACATTACCTTCCAACTTCTTCTTTGATGAAGCACATCATGGGAAGATTTATGAGAAAATGCCTGACGGAAGCAATGTAAGACCGTTGGATTTGAGTATTACAAAGGCTGTAGCCCAAATATGGATTGTAGTCATTGTCTTGCTTGGTATCTTTGGTTATTGTAGTCGTTGGTATAAGCATAGGGATGCAAAGAGTGAAGCACCTCGCGGTTTTGTCGGGGCTATGGAGATGATTGTGATGACAATTAATGACGATGTTGTAAAGTCATCAATTGGTGAAAAGCATTATAAGACTTATGCTCCATATCTGCTAACTGTTTTCTTTTTCATTCTTACTGCAAACCTGATAGGACTTGTCCCTATATTCCCAGGCGGTGCCAATGTGACGGGAAATATCAATATAACAATGTTTCTTGCAGTATGTTCTATGCTTGCAATTAACCTCTTCGGTAACAAAGAATATTGGAAAGACATCTTTTGGCCTCATGTTCCTTTCTTGTTAAAGGCTCCAATCCCATTGATGCCGGTCATTGAGTTGTTTGGAGTATTTACAAAACCGTTTGCCTTGATGATTCGTCTTTTCGCCAACATGATGGCTGGACATGCTGTAATATTGAGTTTCACATGTGTGATTTTCTTAGGTTGGTCTATGGGTGTTGGCTTTGGACTTGGTCTGAACATATTCAGTATTCTCATGTTGTTGTTTATGAATTGCCTGGAATTATTGGTTGCTTTCGTCCAGGCATACGTCTTTACCTTGCTGAGTGCAGTCTTTATCGGCATGGCTCATAAGGAGGAAGGAGCAGAATAACAACTCACAGTAGAACTTATAAGAAATAGAAATATAAAATATTAATAACAAATAAAAAATTAAGATTATGATGATTTCAACATTATTGGCTGCTACAGGTCTGGCTCAGCTGGGCTGTGGTCTTGGTGCAGGTATTGCAACAATTGGTGCAGGTTTGGGTATTGGTAAGATTGGTGGTAGTGCTATGGACGCTATTGCTCGTCAGCCGGAAGCATCAAGCAAGATTATGACAAACATGATTTTGACATCTGCATTCGTTGAAGGTTGTGCTTTGTTTGCTATTGCAGCTTGTGCATTTATTATTAAATAAGAAATAGAAATCAATTCGAATGGAGAATTTGCCATCAATATTGACGCCTGATTTAGGACTTCTGTTTTGGATGCTCCTTGCGTTCTTGGTGGTCTTTATCTGTCTTGCCCGCTTTGGCTTCCCTGTCATTATCAAGATGGTTGACGAGCGAAAGCAGTACATAGACGAAAGTCTGAATAAGGCACATGAGGCTTCAGAACGTTTGGCAAACATCAAGCAAGAAGGGGAGACCTTGTTGCAAGAAGCGCGTGAACAGCAGGCTAAGATAATGAAGGAGGCGGCTACAACCCGTGATGCTATTATAGAGCAGGCACAGGATAAGGCACGCGAAGAAAGCACACGTATCATCTCTGAAGCGAAAAAGCAAATAGAGGTGGAGAAACAAAGTGCTATTCGCGATATCCGTTCACAGGTGGCTGAACTCAGTATTCAAGTAGCTGAAAAGATCCTTCGGGAGAAATTGTCAAATGACAAAGCCCAGATGGATATGATTGACCGACTGCTGGATGAGGTTTCCGAAAAAGAAAATAAAGACTAAAAAATGTAGTTTATGGATTTAGGTGTAATATCAGTTCGATATGCCCGTGCTCTATTGAAGGGTGCCCTTGCTGAAAAGCAGGAAGATAAGCTCTATAAAGATATGCAAATTCTTTTGCAGAGCTATATCGAAGTGCCTGAACTGAGAATTACGATTGATAACCCTATGCTTCCAACAGACAAGAAACAGGCCGTGCTTGAAGCTGCCTGTGGTAAGGATGTAACATCACTTACAAAGCGTTTTATAGCTCTTGTCCTAAAAGAAGACAGGGAAACTGCCCTGCAATTCATGGCTGCATCGTATATTACTCTTTACAGAAAGCATAAGAACATCACCCGTGGTAAACTTATTACAGCCTCTGCTGTCAGTCAGAACACAGTGGATAAGATGAAGCAGATGGTTGAGGATAGGACTCAAGGTTCTGTAGAATTCAATACGAAGATTGATAATGAACTCATTGGTGGCTTTATCCTTGAGTATGATGATTATCGTATGGATGCCAGTGTCAAAAGCAAACTTCGTGGTATTCTGTCAGAACTAAAGAAATAATAATTCAGTTTAATAGAAAGAAAAGATGTCAGATAAAATTAAACCAAGTGAGGTGTCTGAAGTACTTCTCAAAGAACTCCAGAGCATCAACAGCGGGGAACAGTTTGACGAAGTGGGCACTGTGCTTACCGTAGCAGATGGTGTTGCACGTGTTTATGGTCTCCGTAATGTTGAGGCGAGTGAGCTTCTTGAGTTTGAGAACGGTACGATGGCCATCGTGATGAACTTGGAGGAAGACAACATTGGTTGTGTACTTCTGGGGCCAACGGCTGGCATTAAGGAAGGACAGACCGTGAAGCGTACACATCGTATTGCTTCTATCCGTGTTAATGATAATTTTCTCGGACGAGTAGTCAATCCTCTTGGACAAGCCATTGATGGCCTTGGCGATATTGATTTGACGGATGCCTTTGAGATGCCATTAGACCGTAAGGCTCCTGGGGTTATCTATCGACAGCCTGTAAAAGAGCCTTTGCAGACAGGACTGAAGGCAGTAGACTCAATGATACCTATTGGCAGAGGACAGCGTGAGCTTATCATCGGCGACCGCCAAACAGGTAAAACCGCTATCGCCATTGATACCATTATCAACCAGAAAAGCTTCTATGCAGCAGGCAAACCTGTCTATTGCATTTATGTTGCTATAGGTCAGAAAGCCTCTACTGTAGCTACTTTGGTTCAGACACTGAAAGAACATGGTGCGTTGCCTTATTCAATCATTGTCAGTGCAACAGCTGCCGACCCAGCAGCCATGCAGTATTATGCGCCTTTTGCCGGTGCTGCTATCGGTGAATATTTCCGTGATCGGGGATACAGTGCACTTGTTGTATATGATGACTTGTCAAAGCAGGCTGTGGCTTATCGCGAGGTTTCATTGATTCTTCGCCGTCCTTCAGGGCGTGAGGCATATCCTGGTGATGTGTTCTATCTTCACTCTCGTCTGCTGGAACGTGCTGCACGTATTAATAATCAGCAAGAGATTGCAGAACAGATGAACGATCTTCCGGCTTGCATGAAAGGGCATGTTCGTGGCGGAGGCTCGTTAACCGCTCTGCCAATCATCGAAACCCAGGCCGGTGATGTCTCTGCTTATATTCCTACAAACGTGATTTCTATCACCGATGGTCAGATATATTTGGAGACCAATCTGTTCAACCAAGGCTTCCGTCCTGCTATCAACGTTGGTATTTCTGTATCGCGTGTGGGTGGTTCTGCACAGATTAAGAGCATGAAGAAAGTGGCTGGTACCTTGAAACTTGACATGGCACAATATCGTGAGTTGGAGGCATTCTCCAAGTTCTCCAGTGATATGGATGCCGTAACAGCAATGACATTGGATCGCGGACGAAAGAACAATCAGTTGCTCATTCAGCCTCAGTATAGTCCAATGCCTGTCGGTGAGCAAATTGCTATTTTATATTGTGGCGTCCATGGCTTGATGCATGATGTGCCCGTTGAGCATGTTCGCGATTGTCAGGATCAGTTCCTTGATGCGATGCGTTCGTCACATGGAGACCTTATCAATGCTTTGGCTGACGGTCAACTGACGGATGAAGCCATCAAAGCTATTGAGGAAACAATGGCAAATATTGCCGGCCAATATAAAAAGTAATCAACTAAAAACGCATAGAAATGCCTTCATTAAAGGAAATCAAGACACGAATAGCCTCTGTCAGCAACACGCGTAAGATTACGAGCGCCATGAAGATGGTGGCATCAAGTAAGCTTCATCATGCCCAGACTGCTATTCAGAACATGTTGCCTTATGAGGAATTACTTGAGCATATACTGAAGTCTTTCCTCGTCACTGTTCCTGAAATTCAGAATGAATTTGAGGCTGAACGTGAGGTGAAAAGGGTGGCATTGGTTGTCTTTACCAGCAATAGTTCCCTGTGTGGCGGTTTCAATAACAACGTGCTTAAAATGTTCCAGCATGTTGTAGACGAGTATATGGCTCAAGGCATTGACGATATTCTTGTTTATCCGATAGGCCGCAAGATCGAAGATTATGCGCTGAAGCGGGGACTCCATGTTGCCGGTAGCTATCTTTCCTTGGCTGAAAAACCAAAGGCTTCAGATTGTGCAGATATATCACGGGAACTTCAAACAAAGTTTATAGCCCGTGAAATTGATAAGGTTGAACTTATCTATCATCATTTCAAATCGGCAGGAAGTCAGATACTGACGCGTAAGACTTTTCTTCCCATAGATTTGTCAACCGAGAATATAGGACTTGAAAACGACCGTGATTTATCCAGCAATATTGCTACGGCAAAGGCACAGGAATATCTCCGAAAGCGTAAGGCAGCAGAAGCAAGCAAGCAAAAATCATCGGCACAGGCTTTGAATGATAATTTCATCATTGAGCCAAACTTGGATGCTGTGCTTGGAACTCTGATACCGAAAGAGCTTAATCTTCAGGTCTTCACAGCTTTGCTCGACAGCAATGCCAGTGAACATGCTGCCAGGATGGTAGCCATGCAGACTGCAACTGACAATGCCAATGAGTTGTTGCGAGAGCTTAATCTTCAGTTCAACAAGAGCCGTCAGCAGGCAATTACAAGCGAACTGCTTGATATTGTGGGTGGCAGCATCAATAACTGATAGCTTCTTGGCTCGTATGAATAAACAGAAAAGGATATTGTCTTCATGGCAGTATCCTTTTCTGTTTTTGTAATTTATTCATCACGGTTTTAACATTTCAGGCTCTTGCCAATTAGGAAATATATAGCGGAAAATAGAGTTTGATTTTACAGTTTCGTGCATCAAGACAAATCGTTTGAGCCATTATGCATTGCAATTTGATGCAGAATACACGGCTGTTTGAGTCAGATTACGTGGTGATTTGATGCAAATGACATTGTAATTTGATGCAAATAACAAGTCTTTTTGATGTGATTAAGCTTTGTAGTTTGCTTTTAGTTTTACAACGGTTTGATTGTCAGGGGATTATAAACTCTTAAAATATCGTGCATATTTGGAGCAAGGAAGATTCTCATTTCAAATTTGCAGATTTTACAAGGGCAATTGTAAATATACTTAAAAGAATTTAACATATAATTCGTTTATTGCAATTATAGCTTTCCTCATCACCTTTATTATCCATGCAAAGCTTATATAAGAGTGTGCAGACACATATGGATTACACTTTTCTATATTTGCTTCTTGCACTCTGTATTTATATCTTCTGCATTTCATTTTAATAAATATTTGCTTCCATGTGATAGGTTTATTCGTTTAATTTATGTACCTTTGTCCAACAAAATCTTACAAACAATTTCTATGAAACAGACTATACTTGTTACCGGTGGTACGGGGTTTATCGGCTCACATACGACCGTTGAACTGATTGAAGCAGGCTATGAGGTCGTTGTTGTTGATGACCTGAGTAATTCAAAAATGGAAGTTCTTGATGGTATCGAGAAGATAACAGGCGTTCGCCCGGCATTTGAGAAAGTGGATCTTCGCGACAAAACAGCAACGGAAAATGTGTTCAAGAAGTATCCAAAGATAGAGGGAATTATTCATTTTGCTGCGTCAAAGGCAGTGGGAGAGAGCGTTGAAAAGCCTCTGCTTTACTATCGTAACAATATTGTTTCACTGATAAATCTTTTGGAGTTGATGCCCCAGTATAATGTCAAGGGCATCATCTTCTCATCAAGTTGTACGGTCTATGGGCAGCCAAAGCCCGAGAACCTGCCTGTAACAGAGGATGCCCCTCATCAGAAAGCGACTTCTCCATACGGTAACACCAAGGAAATCAACGAGCAGATTATCTATGACTATATCCATAGCGGGGCAGATATCAAGAGCATTGTCCTGAGATATTTCAATCCGATCGGTGCTCATCCCTCAGCCTTGATAGGTGAACTGCCGAACGGAGTTCCTGCCAATCTCATTCCATTTGTTACCCAGACAGCTATTGGCATCCGTAAACAGCTGACTATTTTCGGTAATGATTATGACACTCCTGACGGCACGTGTATCCGTGACTTCATCTATGTTGTCGACTTGGCAAAGGCACACGTTGCAGCAATGCGCCGCGTGTTGGATGAAGACACGGACAAAATTGAATATTTTAATATTGGTACGGGGCATGGAAATACAACCAAAGAGATTGTCGACACCTTTGAAGAAGCTACAGGCGTAAAGCTGAATTGGAAGTTTGGCCCACGTAGAGAGGGCGATATAGAGAAGATTTGGGGCGACTGCACCAAAGCCAACAAGGTGCTTGGTTGGAAAGCAGATACACCGTTGAAAGATGTCCTTGCCAGTGCTTGGAAATGGCAAGTGAAGTTACGTGAGGATGGTGTCATGTAGTTGAAATTAAATATATGAATTGCAGCTCTTGCATGTCCAAGAGTTCGTTCATGGTGTGATATATAAAGCATCTACGGTAAAAGTACCGTGGATGCTTTTAGGTTAAATAACATTAAACATTAGCTGTTTGATCAGTTTCGAGTATTCGTGTGTCAGCAAATATTTATACCTTTGCACTCGCTGTTACGAGATGACAGCATAAATTCAAACCTAATTAATATTTCAAAAAATGGCAACAAGAATCAGATTGCAGCGTGGCGGTCGTAAAGGCTATGCTTTTTATGGTATCGTTATCGCTGATGTTAGAGCACCACGTGATGGTAAATTTACTGAGAAGATTGGTACTTACAATCCAAACACCAATCCAGCTACTGTAGATTTGAATTTCGAACGCGCCCTTTATTGGGTTGAAACCGGTGCGCAGCCAACAGACACTGTTCGTAACATTCTTAAAAACGAAGGTGTTTATTTGATGAAACATCTTCGTGGCGGAGTGAAGAAGGGTGCCTTTGATGAGGCTGAAGCTCAGAAGAAATTCGATGCTTGGAAAGAAAACAAGCTGAAAGGTTTCGAGGCTATTCGCGAGAAGGACGCAAAGGCTAAAAAGGATGCAGAGAAAGCAGAACTTGAAGCTGAGAAGAAAGTAAACGAGGCTATCGCTAAGAAGGTGGCTGACAAGAAAGCTGCAGAAGCATCTGCTAAGGCAGAAGCTGAAGCTGCACAGAATGCCGAAGCTGCTGCTCCTGCTGAAGAGACAGAAGCTCCTGCAGAGGCGTAAGACTTCTTCTGAAGAAATGAAAGAATAGGGATGGACGAAATGTCCGTCCTTTTTTATTTTCTGAACGATTGAAAGTCTTCTTTAAGTGGAGGCTTCTTTGTGGGGTGGGATGATGTGTTTTACAGGCCCATTCGGGCGGTTACAAGGCTTTAATCATGGCGAATTGATATTATACTGATATTTCCACATTCGCATCTATTGATGAAACTTGTCAGTTATAGTTACGCCATTGTGTAAACGTTTGGATATGTATGCCCTGTTTTTTGGTGCATTCCTTGTAAATAAAGGGAAATGAAATAATCTTAAAATAAGGAAATCGGGGTTTATTTTAATATAATTTAGTTGCATATATTGTATTCTCTTACCGATTTGTTGTAATTTTGCGTACATATAATTTATAATTGTCTAATATTCAAATTATGGCAGAAACGATAGATATTCGTGAACTGAATATAATGATTGAGCAGCAGAGTGGGTTTGTGACCAACCTTGTTGCCGGTATGGATCAAGTGATTGTAGGACAGAAGCATCTGGTGGACTCATTGTTGATTTCACTGTTGAGCGATGGGCATATCCTGTTGGAAGGTGTGCCCGGATTAGCCAAAACACTTGCTATTAAAACATTGGCTCAATTGATAGATGCTGATTTCAGTCGTATACAGTTCACACCGGATTTGCTTCCGGCCGATGTCATTGGTACCCAGATTTATTCTCAGAAAGATGAAAGTTTCCATGTGAAAAAGGGTCCTGTATTCGCTAATTTCGTATTGGCCGATGAAATCAACCGCGCTCCTGCAAAGGTGCAGAGTGCATTGCTTGAAGCCATGCAAGAGCATCAAGTGACCATTGGTGAAAAGACATTTTCTTTGCCGAAGCCTTTCTTGGTTATGGCAACACAGAATCCGATTGAGCAGGAAGGGACTTATCAACTGCCCGAGGCACAGGTGGATCGTTTCATGATGAAAGTGGTTATTGACTATCCAACTTTAGAGGAAGAAAAGCTGATAATCAAGGAGAATATTGTTGGGCAGTTCCCGACTGTGACTCCTGTGACCAGTGCAGACGAAATTATTAAGGCCCGCGAAGTGGTCAATCAGGTATATATTGATGAAAAGATTGCACAATACATTGCAGACATTGTCTTCGCAAGTCGATATCCGGAACGTTATGGCCTAAGTGAATTGAAGGATATGATTACCTATGGAGGTAGTCCACGTGCCAGCATTAATCTGGCTAAAGCAAGTCGTGCCTATGCTTTTATCAAGCATAGAGGTTATGTCGTCCCTGAGGATGTGCGTGCTGTTGTGCACGATGTGATGCGCCATCGTATCGGGCTTTCCTATGAGGCCGAGGCCAGCAATATTACTGCAGAAGAAATCGTTTCAAAGATAGTTAATAAGGTAGAAGTGCCTTGATGGAAACATCAGAGATTATAAAAAAAGTCAGGAAGATAGAAATCAAGGCTCGTGGCTTGAGTCAGAATATCTTTGCAGGACAGTATCATTCTGCCTTTAAGGGACGCGGTATGGCTTTCAGTGAAGTGAGAGAATACCAATATGGTGATGATGTACGTGATATTGACTGGAATGTTACGGCACGTTTTCATCGTCCTTATGTGAAAGTGTTTGAGGAGGAACGCGAGCTGACAGTAATGCTGTTGGTGGATGTCAGTGGTTCACTCGACTTTGGAACAGTTCGCCAGACTAAGCGTGAGATGGTTACGGAGATAGCTGCTACGTTGGCTTTCAGTGCTATTCAGAACAATGATAAGATTGGTGTAATCTTCTTTTCTGACCGCGTAGAGAAGTATATCCCACCAAAGAAAGGGCGTCGTCACATTCTTTATATAATCAGGGAATTGTTGGATTTCAAGCCTGCGAGTGTTCGTACAGACATCGGTATGGCAGTTTCTTACCTCACACGAATAATGAAACGTCGTTGTACAGCATTCCTCTTAAGTGATTTTTACACGCGTGATGATTTCAGTAAAGCAATGCAGATTGCCAATTCTAAGCATGATATGGTTGCTGTCCAAGTGTATGATCCGCGTGCCAAGACTTTGCCTGATATTGGGCTGATGAAAGTACGTGATGCAGAAACCGGACATGAAATGATTATTGATACCGGTTCTGCTAAGTTACGTCAGGCACATACTCAATATTGGTTGGAGCGTGAAGATATGTTACGTAAATTGTTTGCCAAGAGTAAGATGGACTGGACTTCAGTGGGTACGGATGAGGATTTCACGAAAGCACTGATGCTGTTGTTTAAGAAAAGAGCTTAAATGAAGTTGTTAAGGAATATAATCATTGTCGTTGGATTGATGTGTTCAACTATAGGTTGGGCACAGAAGGCTTTTGTGGAACAAAGTATAGATTCCGTTGCAATTCTGATTGGTCAACAGACACATATGACTTTATCGGTGACGACGAAGCCTGGAGCAAGAATATCTTGGCCACGGCTGAAACCATCGCAATATTTGATACCTGGCATTGAAATTGTAGAATTGCAGAAAGGCGATTCAACAGATGCCGATGGTATGATAAAAATCAGTCGTGTCTATACCTTGACGAGTTTTGATGAGAAACTTTATGCTATACCGGCACTGAAGATAAAGGTTGATAATCAATCGTTCAGTGGTAGACAATTGGCATTAAAGGTGATGACTGTTCCTGTTGATACGCTGCACCCCAATCAATTCTTTCCAGCTAAAGATGTCCAGGATAATCCATTTCAATGGGAGGAGTGGCATTTGGTTTTTTGGCTGAGCATTATAGTTTTAGTGCTTTGCCTATTAATGATATATCTGTTTGTCAGATTAAAGCAGAACAAGCCTATTGTAACACGTATTAAAATTGTGAAGCATGTGCCTGCACATCAGAAGGCTTTAAAGGCTATAGAAGAGATCAAGGCCGCTCATATGGTGACTTCGGAAAATCAGAAAGAATATTATACCCGTCTGACTGATACTTTACGGCAATATATCAAGGAGCGTTTTGGTTTTAATGCTATGGAAATGACCAGCAGCGAAATTATCTATCGATTGCGCGAGGCAGGTGATCAGAAAGGAATTGATGAACTGCGTGAACTCTTTACTACGGCCGATCTTGTGAAGTTTGCAAAGCATAATGCATTGATAAATGAAAATGATTTGAACTTGGTCAATGCTGCAAAGTTCATAGACGAAACTAAAACAGAAGCTCAGGAGGTAGAAGAACGAATTGTCCCTAAATTGAGTGAAGTTGAACAGCTCACACAAAAGAATCGTGTGTTACTTAAGACTTTGATTTATGCTTCAATTGGTGTAATTATAGGGTTAGCTGTCTATATTGTATATCAGATAGCACAATTGTTAGGTTGAATGTCATGGAATTTGCAAGTAAAGAATATTTCGGTTTATTGATATTGCTGATACCTTATATTCTATGGTATTTTCTTTATCGTAACAAGCGTGAGCCAACAATGTTGATGAGTGACACGTTTGCCTATCGCTATGCACCGAAAAGCTGGCGAATGCGACTGATTCATCTACCGATGTGGTTGCGTTGTGTCGCCTTTGTGCTGATAGTCATAGTCATGGCTCGTCCACAGACTCATAACTCATGGGATAATAAACAGGTAGAAGGTATTGATATTATGCTGGCTATGGATGTTTCAACTTCGATGTTGGCCGAGGATTTGAAACCTAATCGGTTAGAAGCAGCTAAGAATGTAGCTTCAGAATTTATTGCAGACAGACCTAATGATAATATTGGCTTGACAATCTTTGCGGGGGAAGCTTTTACGCAATGTCCGATGACCACAGACCATGTATCGCTCATCAATCTGTTACAGAGTGTCAGAACGGATATTGCTGCTCGTGGTTTGATTTCTGATGGAACAGCTGTTGGTATGGGCTTGGCCAATGCGGTAAGCCGATTGAAAGATTCTAAGGCCAAGAGTAAGGTTGTTATTCTTTTGACCGATGGTAGTAATAATATGGGAGATATTTCACCAATGACCAGTGCGCAGATTGCCCGAAGTTTTGGAATACGTGTCTATACAATCGGCATTGGTACGAATAAGGTGGCACCTTATCCGATGCCTGTAGCAGGGGGAATACAATATGTGAATATTCCTGTAGAGATAGACAGTAAGACGCTGAAAGATATCGCTGCAACAACGGAAGGTAATTTTTATCGAGCAACAAATAATCGGCAGTTAAAACAAATCTATAAGGATATTGATCAGCTTGAAAAGAGCAAGATGGATGTAAAGAAATTCTCGAAACTTTATGAAGTTTATCAGCCGTTTGCCATTGGTGCATTATTGATTTTATTGTTGGAGGTAATCCTTCGAACAACAGTGTTGAGAAGAATTCCATAAAAAAGAAACAACATGTTGAGATTTGAAGACCCTACATATTTGTGGTTATTGCTTGTCATACCAATTCTGGCTATGGTGAGATTTGGTGTCTGGCGACAGCGGAAAAAGAAATTACAGCGTTTTGGTAATCCGGTGTTATTGAAAGAAATGATGCCCGATGTATCCAAGTATCGGCCTACTATAAAGTTTTGGCTGTTGCTTTCAGCTATGGCTATTTTAATACTAATGATAGCTCGCCCGCAGGCAGGAACAAAGATTTCTCATGACAAACGAAATGGTATAGAGGTCATTATTGCTCTGGATATCAGTAATTCGATGCTGGCTGAAGATGTTACACCTTCGCGATTAGAGAAAAGCAAACTGTTAATAGAAAATCTTGTTGATCATTTTACAAATGACAAAGTTGGATTAGTGGTGTTTGCAGGTGATGCATTTGTTCAGCTTCCAATAACGAGTGATTATGTTTCTGCTAAAATGTTCTTGCAGAATATTAAACCTTCTTTGATTGCTACTCAAGGAACAGACTTGGCACGTGCTATTGAGTTGAGTCAGAATAGTTTTATGCAGAGGGATAATATTGGTAAGGCTATTATCGTCATCACAGATGGTGAAGACCATGAAGGAGGAGCACTTGAAGCGGCAAAAGCTGCGCATAAGAAAGGCTCAAATGTCTTTATCCTTGGAATAGGTGATCCTAAAGGAACTCCAATTCCTGATGGAGAAGGCGGATATATGAAAGACAACAGGGGACAGACAGTGATGTCAGCACTCAATGAGCAGATGTGTCAACAGATCGCTCAGGCTGGCAGTGGTACTTATATTCATGTAGACAATACTAATGATGCGCAGGAAAAACTGAATGCAGAATTGTCGAAGTTGCAGTCGGGAATGACCGATGGTGTTATTTATAGTGAATATAGCGAACAGTTCCAAGCCTTTGGAATAATCTTGTTAGTGCTATTAATAGTTGAAGTTATCTTGCAGGAATCGAAGAATCCAAAGTTCAAGAATATTAAATTATTTAGAAGAAGAGAGGCATGAAATATTATCAATATATGGTTCTGCTGATTGCCTGTATGCTGACAGGGATTACCTATGCACAGACTGACCGGCAGTTTATCCGAAATGGTAATAAACTGTTTCACAGTCAGAATTTTGTCAAGGCTGAAGTTGAATATCGTAAAGCAGTTTCTAAAAATCCTAATAATTTCCAAGCACTTTATAATCTTGGCACAGCTTTGTTGATGCAGCAAAAAGACTCTGCAGCAACTGATATATTACAAAGAGCAGGAAAACAAGAAACGAGTAAAATACGTAAAGCACAGAGCTATCACAATATTGGTTATATTTGTCAGCATCACCAAATGTATGCAGAAGCGATTCAGGCTTATAAGGAAGCTTTGCGTAATAATCCGGCAGATAGTGAAACGCGTTATAATCTTGCCCTGTGTAAGAAGTTATTGAAGAATAAACCTCAAGATAAAAAGCAACAGAATAAAAAAGATAAAAATAAAAAGGAAGATAATAAGGACAAACAGCAAAAACAAAAGAAGCAAAAGAAGCAAAATAAGGAGGAACAGCAAGATACTAAAGACCGCATGAGCAAAGAAAATGCAGAGCAGTTGCTCAAAGCTGCCATACAAGATGAGAAAGTAACACAGCAACGTATATCAAAAGCAATACAACAGTCTGGCAATCGTAAGTTGCAGAAAAATTGGTAATTATATAGTGTGATAGAGAATTCCTATGAATAGATATTTCAAATTCTTTGTATTCTTTTTATTGCTTGTTGTATGTAGCAATAAAGCGGTTGCCCAACGTGTGACAGTGGAAGTTCCAACGAAAGTTTCTGTTGGAGAAAATTTTAGGTTGTCGTATATTGTCAATACGCAAGATGTAGAAGATTTCAGGGCAGGTAATATTCCTTCGGGAATTGAAGTTATTGCAGGTCCTTATACGTCTCGGCAATCAAGTTATCAGATGGTAAATGGACATACCAGTTCATCTTCATCTATAACTTTTACTTATACTTTGTATGCGACTAAACAAGGAACTTATACAATTCCTGCAGCCAATGCTATAATTAACGGTAGAAAAATTGCTTCACGTTCGGTATTGGTAACTGTTGTTAGTAATGCTCACGGAGCTAATAGAGTTGCTGGACAGAGTGGAGATGATGCAGGTCTTCGTTCTACAGGTTCACATATATCGGGCAATGATTTGTTTATCCGTGTCAGTGCAAACAAGCAGAGAGTACATGAGCAGGAACCGATAATGTTGACCTATAAAGTTTATACTTTGGTTGAATTGACACAGTTGAAGGGAGATATGCCAGAGTTGACAGGTTTCCATACACAGGAAGTAAAGCTGCCTCAGCAAAAAAGTTTCCATGTCGAGCGCGTTAATGGACGAGCTTATCGTTGTGTTACATGGAGTCAGTATGTTATGTATCCTCAGATGACGGGCAAGTTAACTATTCCAAGTATTACTTTCAAGGGTATAGTAGTGCAACAAAATCGAAATGTTGATCCTTTCGAAGCATTCTTTAATGGAGGTTCAGGTTATGTGGAGGTGAAAAAGGAGATTAAGGCACCAAGTCTGACAATACAAGTAGATCCTTTGCCTAATCGTCCTTTGAATTTTTCTGGTGGTGTGGGTATATTCAATATTTCAGCACAACTTAATAAGAAAGAAGTAAAGAGTGGTGAGCCATTGAACCTACGTATTGTTGTTGGTGGCATTGGTAACCTCAAATTGATAAAACAGCCAGAAGTTGTTTTCCCGAAAGATTTTGAGAAGTATGATGTGAAGATTACGGATAAAACGCATCTTACAGCCAATGGAGTTGAAGGTAATATCATCTATGACTTTCTTGTAGTTCCACAGAATCAAGGAGAATATAAAATACCAGAGGTGGCATTTACTTATTATGATACGTCTATTCATAGTTATAAGACAATTAAGACACAATCATTTCATATAGCAGTTGCTAAGGGTAATGGAAATCATAACAGTGAGGCTGATTATTCACAGAAGGACAATGATATCCATGATCTGATGGAGGGGGATATAGGACAGAGGAGTATTAACGATTTCTTCTTTGGTTCGGTTGCCTACTATATGTTGCTGCTTTTACCGATGGTCACTTTTGTTATTCTGCTTATAGTATTTCGTAAACGTGCATTGGAAATGACAGATATGGTCAAACAGCGCGGTAGGCGTGCAAATAAAGTTGCTGTAAAACGATTGCGTTATGCAAATAAGCTTATGCAGGAGGGAAAATCAAATGATTTCTATGATGAAGTCTTACGGGCTTTGTGGGGATATGTAGGTGACAAACTTAATATGCCTGTAGAGAAGATTTCGCGTGATAACATTTCTGATAATTTGTCAGCACATTCTGTTGATATACATACGATCCATACATTTATCGAAGCGCTTGATGAATGTGAATTTGAACGTTATGCTCCAGGAGATGTTGCAGGCAATATGAATAAGACCTTTGAGTCTGCCATTATTGCCATTACAGAGATAGAACGTATTTTCAATAAGAGGAAATATTGATTGGAAAATAAAATGAAACATTATATAATACAAATCTTTTTGCTATTTACCTGTTGGTTTTTTGCCATCCCTGTTGAAGCTGTAACCAAGGCTGAAGCTGATAAAGCCTATCAGGAGAAGAAATATCAACAGGCAATCAAAGACTATGAAAGTCTGCTACATTCAGGTGTAAGTGCCTCACTTTATTATAATTTGGGTAATGCTTATTATCGAACAGGTAATATTACGAAAGCTATTCTGAATTATGAGCGAGCAGCTCTGCTTGAACCGGGAAACAGTGATATCAGGTTCAACCTGCAATTTGCTCGTAGTAAAACGATTGATAGGTTCTCTGAACCTGATGAGATGTTTTTTATTACCTGGTATAAGGCTATAGTGAATTTCACGAGTGTTGATGGTTGGGCAACTTTCAGTATTATCACAATTACTTTAGCTCTCATAGGGTTCTTGGTTTATTTGTTTGTCAACCGTATTGCATTGAGGAAAGTTGGATTTTTTGTGTCTTTGGTATGTTTATTACTCTTTGTTTTAAGCATTCTCTTTGCCATTCAACAAAAGATGGCTTTTGAAAATCGTAACGGTGCTATTATTATTGTTCCAACAGTCAGCCTCAAGAAAACTCCAGTCAAAAACAGTGTAGATGTAGTTGTTGTTCATGAAGGAACAAAAGTCAATATAATAGATAGAGGTATAAGGGGCTGGTATAATGTTCGTTTATCTGATGGCCATGAAGGTTGGCTGTCTGTTTCAAATGTGGAAAGAATTTAATCGTATTAGTTTTTAGTTTGGATATAGCAAGTCTTTTAGAGTTAGATAGACACATTCTGTTTGCAATCAATGGATGTGACAATCTGATGTTGAATGGTGTCATGGTCACGCTTACAAATGCTTGGCTTTGGCTTCCATTATATCTGGCATTATTTTATATCGTTGTTAAGAATAATGAAACGATGGGGCAGATTGTGCTTGTTGTGTCAGCTTGCCTTGTTGCTGTAGCTTTGGCAAGTGGTGTTGACAATCTTTTGGTAAAGCCATGGATTGCTCGTTTAAGACCTTGTAATGCTCCAGGGATAAAGTATTTCATCAATACAGTTATTTGGATGGGTAAGGAACAATACAGTTTTTTCTCTGCTCACGCTGCCAATACCTTTGCTATAGCGACATTCTTTGCTTTCTTAGTGAGAAGTCGTCTATTAAATATCGGTCTGTTTTTATGGGCTTTATTAAATGGTTACACTCGGATTTATCTTGGGGTTCATTATCCATCAGATGTGTTAGTCGGTGCACTTTGGGGCATCTTGTGTGGCTCTATAGCTTATTGGTTCTATAGTTATGTCTATTTTAAAAGTAATCCTCATGTGAATTATGTCTCCAGCCAGTATACATCAACAGGGTATAATCGTTCGGATATTGATGCTGTTTTAGTATATCTTACTCTGTTGTTAATTGTTAGCTGTATAGTAGGGACCTTTGTGTATTTATAATTTTGGATAAATAAGAAAATGGAAACAAAACATATAAAGATTAGTGAATACGACTATGTACTACCTGATGAGCGGATAGCAAGATTCCCTTTGCCACAGCGCGATCATAGTAAGCTGTTGATTTATGAACACGGAAAAGTGAGTGATGATGTTTTTTTCAACTTACCGAAATATCTGCCACAACATGCTTTGATGGTTTATAACAATACGCGGGTTATTCAGGCACGTATGCATTTTCGTAAGGAGACAGGAGCACTCATTGAGGTGTTTTTAATGGAACCTGCAGCTCCGACAGATTATGAATTAATGTTTCAAACGAAGGGGCAATGTTCTTGGCTATGTATGATAGGAAATCTCAAGAAGTGGAAGGAAGGTTCTTTGAAGCGGGATTTTGATATAAAAGGGGAGCATCTTACACTTTCTGTACTGTTGAACTATGAGAAGAGTGCACATAGTGCTACAGGAACTAACTATTGGGTAGACTTTTCCTGGGATAATGCAAATATCAACTTTGCTGAAATCCTTGAAGTTGCAGGTGAATTACCAATCCCTCCTTATTTGAATCGTGAAACCGAAGAAAGCGATAAGTTAACTTATCAAACGGTTTATAGCAAGATAAAGGGTAGTGTAGCTGCACCTACGGCTGGACTTCATTTCACGGATGATGTTTTACGGGCAATAGAGGCTCGTGGGATTGAGCGTGAAGAAGTTACCTTACATGTAGGGGCCGGAACATTCAAACCTGTTAAGAGTAAGGAAATTTATGGGCATGAAATGCATACCGAATATATTGCAGTTCACCGTCATACGTTGGTAAATCTTATTAAGTATGAGTGTAAAGCTATAGCTGTAGGAACAACGAGTGTGAGGACTTTGGAAAGCCTTTATTACATGGGAGTCAAGTTAGAGAATAATCCTGATGCTACAGAAGAAGAATTACATGTAAGCCAGTGGGAACCTTATGAGAAAGAGCATGAAGGAGGGCTGATAAATGGTATTACACCTGTCCATGCCATTCAAAATCTCATAGATTGGCTTGACAAAGCAGGTGTAGAAGTTTTACATAGTAGCACGCAGATACTCATAGCTCCAGGCTATGAATATAAAATTGTAAAGATGCTTGTTACTAATTTTCATCAACCTCAGAGCACATTGCTGCTTCTTGTGAGTGCTTTTGTTAAGGGAGATTGGAGAAAAATCTATGACTACGCCTTGGCTAATAACTTCCGATTCCTTAGTTATGGTGATAGTTCGTTGCTTATCCCCTAACTGGAATTATATGAAAAACGTTTGAAAAAGAAATAATAATGAAAAAGGGAGATACTGTAAGATTTCTAAGCGAGACTGGTGGAGGTAAGATTGTCGGTTTCCAAAGTAATAATATTGTACTTGTTGAAGATGAAGATGGTTTTCAGATTCCATTTCCTATCAATGATGTCGTTGTTGTAAGTAGTGATGACTACACATCTTCTAAACTTGTACAGGCTAAGTTCGACTCTGTAGGACAGAAACAAAACAAAGTCGTTAGCCAGCAGAATAATCGTAGCATAAAGTCGATGATGCATGAAGGACAAGATGAGATTATAGATGTCTTTGATGACAGGGTAGACAATGATGTTGTTGATGACAATAAAGAAATCTCTTTCAAAAAGCCCGTTGAGGAACGTAAAGGAGGAAATTCTTTGACGGCTTATCTTGCATTTGTACCTCTTGATATAAAGGATGTTGCATCTACTCGTTTCGAAACTTATTTTGTCAATGATAGCAACTACTATATGCAGTTCTGCTATATGACGGCAGAAGGGAATAGCTGGAATTTGAAATTTCAGGGCGAGGTAGAGCCCAATACTAAGCTATATATAGAAGAATTTAGCCGTGAGGAACTTAATGATATGGCTCATATTGCTGTGCAGCTGATAGCTTATAAGCGTGAAAAACACTTTGTTCTTAAGCCTGGTGTTGATGTGCAGTTCCGTCTTGATCCTGTAAAGTTTTACAAATTACACACTTTCCAAGATAATGACTTTTTTGAGATGCCGGCGTTGTTGTATGGTATCGTTGTCAATGATATTCCTGTGAAACCACTTGTTGTTGATGCCAAGGCATTGAAACGCGAGATGTATGCTAATAATGCTACTTTGCAGCAAGAAACGGAGCAAGATAGTGTAAAAAGTTATGTTCGTCGCTACGAGAATAGTCAGAAGAAAGGCAATCCTTTTCTGATTAAACATCGCGATAATGGTGATATTGTTGTCATTAATCTGCACGCGGATGCATTACTTGATACTACGGCCGGTATGAGTTCAACCGATATTCTCAATTATCAATTAAAGAAATTTCGTGAAGTACTCGCAGAATATGATGGCAAGAAAGGTCAGAAACTCATTTTTATCCATGGCAAAGGAGAAGGAGTTCTTCGCAGTGCTATTATAAATGCTTTGAAGTATAAATACAAAAAATACACCTATCAAGATGCCTCTTTCCAAGAATATGGTTATGGGGCGACTCAGGTTACAATCAGGTAGATTATGAATTACGGATTTATCAAAGTTGCCAGTGCCATACCTTCTGTGAAGGTGGGCGATGTGAAATACAATACTTTGCAGATTGAAAATCTCATAGTACAGGCTGAAAGTCGTGGAGTTGAGATTATTGTTTTTCCAGAACTGTCTATAACAGGTTATACCTGTCAGGACCTCTTCCGTCAGACCCTTCTGCTTGATGCCACGGATACAGCAGTGATGATGCTTCTTGATTTCTCGCGTAAGCTGAATGTCATTTCCATTGTTGGTGCTCCAATCCTTGTCGGCAATCTGCTTTTGAATTGTGCCTTAGTTATTCAGCAAGGTGAAATCCTCGGCATTATTCCAAAGACTTATCTTCCAAACTATAATGAGTTCTATGAGAAACGATGGTTTGCCTCATCACAGGATTTGCGTCCTACGGAAATTCGGTATGCAGGTCATAAATTACTTGTCTCTGCAGATCCAAAACTCTTTGTTACCTCTCAGGGGGTAAAATTTGGTGTTGAAATTTGTGAAGATGTGTGGGCTCCTATTCCCCCAAGCAATCGCTTGGCGCTTTCGGGGGCAGATATTATCTTTAACCTTTCGGCAACTAATGAACTGATTGGTAAGCACAAATATCTCAAGAGTCTGTTGGCCCAGCAGAGTGCACGGATGATGAGTGGTTATGTTTATAGCAGTTGCGGATTTGGCGAGAGCACTCAAGATGTGGTATATGGAGGCAATGCACTCATTTATGAAAATGGTGTGTTGTTAGCTGAAGGAGAGCGCTTTTCCCTTACTCCTCAGTTAGTAGTGTCGCAGATTGATGTGGAGCGTCTTCGTGTCGAACGTTCTAATAACACAACATTTGTCAATGCCCAGCGCCAGGGGGTAATGAATGGCAGCGAAGTCTGGTGCCACGGCATTGATGTCAAGACCGATTTTTGTTTAGAACGCACCATTGATCCTTGTCCATTTATCCCCCAAGATGACGGATTGACGACTTCCTGTGAGGAGATATTCAATATCCAAGTGCTTGGCTTAGCTAAACGATTAGTGCACACCGGTTGCAAACATGTTGTATTGGGGATTAGCGGCGGACTTGATTCCACACTGGCCTTGTTGGTATGCATCCGTACATTTGATAAGTTGCAGATGGATCGCAAGGGAATCATTGGGGTCACGATGCCTGGCTTTGGAACAACAGATCGCACCTATCAGAATGCAATTCAATTAATGGAAAGCCTGAATATTACAATTCGCGAAATTCCGATAGCCAAGAGTGTCACGCAGCATTTTGAGGATATCGGCCATGATATGACTATTCATGATGTAACTTATGAGAACGGGCAAGCTCGCGAACGAACGCAAATACTGATGGATTTAAGCAATCAGGTCGGTGGTATGGTGATTGGCACAGGCGATCTTTCGGAGCTGGCTTTAGGCTGGGCCACTTATAACGGTGACCATATGAGCATGTATGGAGTCAATGCAAGTGTGCCAAAAACATTGATACAGTATCTCATGCGTTATGTGGCGACAACAATGTCAAGTAGGGTTTCTGATATCCTTATGGATATAATCGACACCCCAATCAGCCCGGAACTGATACCTGCTGATGCGGACAATACTATTTGTCAAAAGACAGAAGACCTTGTAGGCCCCTATGAACTGCATGACTTCTTTCTCTATTATTTCCTGCGTTTCGGTTTTCGGCCACGCAAAATATTCATGTTGGCACAGAAAGCATTTGCAGGTCATTATGATGACGAGGTGATTAAGAAATGGCTGACAACATTCTGTCGTCGTTTTTTCAGTCAGCAGTTCAAGCGTAGTTGTTTGCCTGATGGTCCGAAAGTCGGCAGTGTCAGCCTTAGTCCGCGTGGTGATTGGCGCATGCCGAGCGATGCAACGAGTGCATTGTGGTTAAAGGAATGTGAGGAGCTTTGATGCATGTCAGGTTTTGCATATCATTATCTTGATGTGTAGTTACCCCCCGCGCGCTTTCGGTATTATAAACTAATTAAAATTTTACACAATGAAAAAGTATCTATTACTATTATTGGCTTTTGTATTTCTAACTTCGACAAATTCTATTGCGCAAAAATTTGAATGTATGGATTTTATTTCTAAACAAGCAAAATGGAATGCAATGAAAAAAAGTAGCAATAAGAAATGGGCAAAAGAGGCAATAAAACTATTCCCACTTAATTTGGATGGAGATATTTATTATAAGTATACCGTGTTTAATAATTGCGATATGACTATAAAGGAAATGACGAAAAGAAGTGATGGCTTCTTAAAATCAATTCTTAATTTAGAAAAAGGTGCAGAAATAAAGATAGACACGATTAATAATATTTGCTACGGTGAAGGGAAATGGGCAAATGTGGGGCAGGTCATAGGACTTTATAATGCAACTATTATACATGCTGAATTAAAAATAAGAATAAAGATATATAAAGATTCTCTAACTTTTGAAACAAAAGTACCTCATTATATTTTAGGCGCATTTGATTTATTCAAAAATGGGGCAGAATCAAATTTAATTTCTCCTAAAGATGTGTTCCCAGCAAATCTTAATGGTGATCATAAAGAATCTTATTCACAGGCATTTATTAACTGCAACGCATACTCCTACAATATAATGTCATCCTTTTTATCTTACTTAAATAAACATAATGACGATAAAAACATTGATACTTGGTAATAATCACCCAACAATATAGGTTTTAATTCAGTCACTTCAACATTCTCCCACAGCACCATCATCGGACACGCCCACCTCATCTGATAGTACCTCCCAGACCATCCAAGCGTATCCCCTCTACCCCCTCGTTCTCTCCCGTTTTATCTCTTTTCCCCCATTTACATCTCCAAAACACAGCAAACTATCTGATATTGCGCTATTTAATAAGGTGAAGTTTAGAAAACGGGTGGCATTTAAGGGGGCTATCGACACTAAAAATATACCTATCTTTGAAAAAGTGGTATCTTCCCCCTTGTATCGCCCCCTCTCAAAACCTACTTTACTAACCCCAGTTATCGAAAAAACTAACCCCACTTTTTAACCCCACCCTTACCCCCAGTACCTAAAATTACTCCAAATTCCACGAAAAAGGGGTGATAAAACCACCCTGATTTTACCACCCTCTCTAACGGTGTTTTAATGCTGTTCTAAGCCTTTTTCTTCCTTAGTCTTTATACGTTGCCCCAGAACCGCCAGAAATGAGCGTAGATTGCTTTATTACAGCCCGTTTCAATAACGGTGCCATTACCCGAAAGTCCTGTGTGAAGCAAGTAATTACGCGTCGCCCCAACCTGTTCCGCTGTGAATACCGTGTAAACCGCCAATATGCTGCTAAAATACCAATCTTTCCGTTGTGTATTTTCTAATCCATGCGTCAAATGTACGTGTATAACCTTTGCCATAATCTTTCTTTCTTACGAATACAAATATACTAAATAATTATTATATAGAATAAAATGGCATATATTTTTTCAAAAAAACTGCAATAAAAAAGAGCAGATAACATATCCACCTGATTTTATCCATCAGCCTCAATACAACTCCTTTATAACCTGATTAAACCTTATTATAAACCTATTCAGCTTCACACGTGCCAAAATTAAATCTGAATTAAATCAAATTAAAGTAAATCAAACGTTTCGTTTTACGGAAGCTTAACTATAAAATAACCATAACTCTTTGTGTATAAATGATTTTCTGTACTTTTTAGTTTCAGTCTAACATGTACGCTTCGAATTGTTCCCTATATAGTTCGGGCTAAAGAAACAAAATAAAAAAAACGTATATCCCATGAAAGATATACGTTTTTTATATTCAAGTATGTCTGTAATCTTACAGCTATTTGACAATACCTTTCTCCAAATATTCAGCCAAATTTGTTCTTACTTTTTCAGCTGCACCTTCAGAAGCAACCTTGGACATGTCGCTGTCTACCATAAGATTGACTAATTCCTCGAAGCTGGTTTTGCTGGGGTTCCAGCCCAACTCTGCCTTTGCCTTGGTGGGATCACCCCACAAGTTTACTACATCTGTAGGGCGATAGAAGTCGGGACTGACTTCTATCAGCACTTTACCCGTTGCTTTGTCAATGCCTTTTTCGTCCATTCCTTCACCTGTGAACTCTAATTCTATGCCTACACGTTTGAAAGCATAGTAGCAGAAATCTCGTACGCTATGTTGTACGCCTGTTGCTATGACAAAGTCCTCCGGCTTATCATTTTGCAGGATAAGCCACATGCACTCTACGTAATCTTTGGCATATCCCCAGTCACGCAATGAACTTAGATTTCCTAAATAAAGTTTCTCTTGCTTTCCTTGTTTTATCCGGGCAGCTGCTAATGTAATCTTTCTGGTAACGAAAGTTTCTCCACGGCGTTCACTTTCATGGTTGAACAGGATGCCTGAACAGCAGAACATGTTGTATGCATCACGGTATTCACGTACAATCCAGAAACCATATTGTTTGGCAACAGCGTATGGACTGTAAGGATGGAATGGTGTGTTTTCATTCTGTGGAACTTCTTCTACCTTACCATAAAGTTCTGATGTACTTGCTTGATAGATGCGACAGCTGTCTGTAAGTCCTAATTGGCGCACGGCTTCCAGCACACGTAATACGCCAACTGCATCCACATCAGCAGTGAATTCCGGTGAGTCAAAGCTTACCTGTACATGGCTTTGTGCAGCCAGATTATAAATTTCCGTAGGTTGAACTTTACCGATTACTCCAAGTATACTCATAGAATCTCCTAAGTCTGCATAGTGCAAATGGAAATGGGGGCGGCCTTCAAGGTGGGCGATTCGTTCGCGGTAGTCTACTGATGATCTGCGAATTGTGCCATGAACTTCATAACCTTTCTCCAAAAGGAATTCGGCCAAATAGGAACCGTCCTGTCCTGTAATTCCTGTTATAAGTGCTACTTTTCTATTCATTTTGCTTTTATTTTTGCTCAGAAAACTGCTTGATGCGCTGCTCTTCTGAAAGTTTGCAGATTAATAAACGGTTGTCATTCTCGGCAATGATATAGCCATCAAGCCCTTGTATAATAACTTGTTTTTCGCTCATCGTGTGGACAATGCAATTGTGAGAATCATATAAACGAATGTCATTGCCAATCAAGCTGTTTCCATAAAGATCTTTTTTACTTTGTTCAACTAAGCTTCCCCAAGTGCCAAGATCGCTCCAACCAAAGTCAGCAGGGCATACGAATATCTCTTCAGCCTTCTCCATAATGGCATAGTCTACAGAGATGTTCTCGCATTCCGGATAGCATTTATCAATGTTTTCCTGTTCTTCTGGAGTGCCATAGATATGTTCCATGCCTTCAAAGACCTTGGATATCGCAGGCTGATATACTCTGAAAGCATTGACTATTGTACTGACACTCCAGATAAATACACCTGCATTCCAGAAGAAATTATTCTGTTGAATATACTTCTTTGCTGTTTCAATATCTGGTTTTTCCCGGAAAGAATCTACACGGAAAATCTCTTTGTTACGTGGAGAGGATACCGATAAATCAGCCTGTATATAGCCGTAGCCCGTCTCCGGACGATTAGGTTTCATACCTAATGTTACGATAGCATCGGTTTCGCCAGTGAATTTCAGACATGAAGTGATGACACGCTGAAATTCAACGGTGTCAGTAACAATATGGTCACTGGGCGTTACAACAACATTGGCTTTGGGATTCTTTGATTTAATTCGCCAGCTGACGTATGCAATACATGGAGCCGTATTGCGTCGACATGGTTCTAACAAAATATTTTCTGTAGGAATATCTGGCAACTGCTCACGACAGAGCTCTAAGTATTTTTTATTGGTTACTATCCATATGTTTTCAGGTAAACATATGCCTTGAAAGCGGTCATAGGTCAATTGGAGCAGAGAACGGCCTACTCCAAGCACATCAATAAACTGCTTGGGGCATTCTGTTGTACTCATGGGCCAGAAGCGACTGCCTATGCCTCCGGCCATGATAACTATGTGATTTCTTTTATCTGTCATTTTATTCATAATATTATTCTGCCTCAAAATTACATAATTTCTTTAAAATATACAAATGATATTGATTGAAATTAGCTGCGACTTAGACTTGGCATATTGCACATGGCGTATTAACCTTCATTTTATGTGCACGTTATCTGCATTTCTAATCTGCATCAGATCATCGGGTAATCTATGTCATTTTAGAACGCAATCTGCGTCAAATCATGAGACGATTTGACGCAGATTGAAAACTTGTATGCGATAGATTGATTATCAATATGATATATTGCTTTATTCAACAATCTTCACCATGTTGAATGAACTGATTTTATCATCGGGACTGACTTTGGCATTAATACGGAAAAGACTCTTCCCATTCTTTGATGTATCCTCGAATTCCTTTGTCTGAACCGCAGAGAATTTTACCGTATATTCATATTCTCCTTCGCCCACTTCTTTCTTGTCAATGGCATAATCATTATTGATGTGCCAATTCATGTTGGTCATATCGTCTTTCCATATCTTGTCGAGGAAGGTCGCAACGTCATTCTTTGTAGCGTCAGTTTTACCTAAGAAAGAAGTCATAAGAGTCTCACATGTATTTGTCAGTGCTATTTCATCACGTGAGTTTATGCTCTGGAAGAAATGGCGGAACAAGCTACTCAGCATTTGTTTCTCCTCCGGTTGGATAGTCTTGGCATTCAGACTTTTAATGCCGTCTTTAGCCTCGTCCACGTGCTCTCCGTTGGGATGATCCTGCAGATAGGTGTTGTAAGAATCCAATGTGTTGGTTGTTGATACGGTAGCCCAGTCGATAGAGTCAATCTTATGCTCGGCTTCAGCCTTGTGAGGAGAGTCGGGATGGTTGGCAATATAAGCTTCAAGAAGCGATTTTGAATTGCTCACCAAGGCGTTGGTCCAGTCTTTATCGCCTTGCTGTAGCATAAACAGGTGGGCCTGTATGCTGTCGACATGAGCTTTAGGTGCATCGGTGAAAGTGTCAAGATAGGCCTGCAACACGGCTGGATCGGCCGATTTCATGGCGTATTCATATTCACTTTGTTCTTTACTGACCTGTGCATCACGATAGAAATAGAAGATTAGTCCACCGGCAATCAAAGCAATCACAAGACAGATAATAAGTACGTTTTTCGTGCCATTTTTCTTGTTTTCTTCGTTGGAAGATTGCGGGTTGTCGCTCTTCTCTGTGGGTGGGATAGGGGGAGGTGGCGTTGCTGCAGGTTTTATTTTCCCTGCAATTTCCACACCACATTTAGGACAAAATGGAGCCTTGTCACTGACAGGGTTTCCACATTCCGGGCATTTTATTATAGCCATATTGTTCAGTTTGTTATTTGTTATGATTAGTGTTTGAATTTAATTTCACGCAGGCTGTGCTTATCCATAAAGCGACTTTTGTCCACATATCCATTGACGCCATTGATTCTTCCTTTACCGGTGTATTGCCATATGGTGTAGTCGCGATCATCTGCCAATACGGGTATGCGTTGCGTGTATTGTGCAATCATCAGCTTGTAATCGTCAATTTTCCCTAATAGATAGTTGTTGTAGAAGTTGACAAAGGTGTAGAGTAACGGCTTCTGGTTATAAGCTTTCTCGACCATATGAAGGAACTTGAACAGAGAATCGCAGAATTCTTCAGTGCCAAGTCCGCTCTTCGTCTCAATATCTATCATAGGAATTAAATCCTGTTCGCTTGGACGACACTGTGTCATGAAATTGAGTAATTGTTTGTTGAGATCGGTTTTGGGGCGGAAGAAATGGTATGAACCCACTTTCAGCCCATATTTATGAGCCAGTTCGATATTGCTTTCGTATTTATGGTCAATGCGATCACCGCCCTCGGTTGCTTTCAAATAGACATAAGCCATCTTTGAATTGTCTCCCACAGTCTCCCAGAAAACATCTCCTTGATAGTGGCTTAAATCAATCCCATGTACGTGGGTGCATGTGTCTTCACACTGAATGTAGTTTTGAGCATTCATGACCATGGATGTGAAAAAAGTAAAGAAGGCTATTGAATATAATTTTTTTAATCTCATATTTGCAAAATTACAGCAAAAGCCTATAATGACAAAATAAATTAATTATATTTTGCTTATTCTTCAATCTCAGAAAGACTGCGTGAGAAATTCAACAGAAAATTACTGGTTGTTTCAAGAGGGGCATAATCCATATAGCGCATACTACGTCGCAGGTTTCGCCGTAATAGCTTCTGATTGTTATGTACAAAGACACTGTTCCCTTGTCTGAAGTGCCATTCTTCTGTGTCTTGTTCAATGTTGCAGATAGATCGAAGCGTCAGTTTTATAGCCTTTCTCTCTATTTGTTTTACGAATGGTAGTTCTTCTTTGTCAAAGCCGAATAGGGCTATCAGAATATTCCCCTGCAGTTGTGCAAAGCGTGAAATATGTAGTTTGGAAAGCCAACGCTCCAATTTGATAAAGTCAACTTTGTCCCCACGGGAGCGGAGATATTGTCCCAATTGTATGATGCCACGCACAGGAATGCCATGGTTCATTGTTGCGTTGACATTGGCAATGATGATGCGGAGCAGATAGATAGTCTCAATAGAGGAGTCTGCAGCTTGTGATTCCGCTTTTTGAATTTTCTTCAATCTCTTGTTCAGCAGCGGATTTGATAATGTCACTTCTCCCGCTGGCATGTCGGCAATATTCTTCATTAATGCCATAAGCTTCTTCATTTTGAACCTTGACATGGGTTCCTGTTCTTCCTTGGTTTGGAAGTTATCAATCCTGAGTTTTGTAAAGAGATTGCGTTGAATGATATTCATAGTGTGGTGACCTGTTATTTAAGAAAATCTCTTGGGGTATCGTAACATGATTGACATGAAGGCAGCAAAGCCTATTGCCATGGGATAATAAAGATAAGGAAGAATTTGGATAGGGCTTACTCCTGACAGACCGGCTGCCAACAACATCTGCACACCATAGGGGATAAGACCTTGAACGCAGCAGGAGAAAGTATCCAAAATACTGGCAGCTTTTCGATTGTCTACGCCATATCTATCACCTATTTTCTTGGCAATGGAGCCTACGGTCAATATGGCAACTGTATTGTTTGCGGTGCAGATATTGACAAAAGAGACAAGAGTCGCTATGGCAAGTTCGGCACCACGCTTTCCATTTACCTTATTGGTAATCTTGTTGATGATGTAATCAATGCCGCCATTCTCGCGGATAATTTCAAGCATACCGCCAGCCATCATCGCTATAATGACGAGTTCACCCATGCCTAATACACCGTCGCCCATTGCAGCAAACCATCCATATATGCTGTAAGTACCGGTGGCTATGCCAATGACTCCACAAAGAAAAAGACCTAAGGTCAATACAGCCATGACGTTCATTCCGGCAATTGCTGCTATCAGAACAAGGAGATAGGGGAGTATCTTGACGTATTCTACGGGTGGCACTGTTGCCGGTATGCTGACATTGGCTCCTAAAAAGAAATAGATGACAAGGATAATCAGGGCAGCAGGAGCTACAATCATTGAGTTTACATGAAACTTATCCTTCATCAAACAGCTTTGTGTCTGCGTTGCAACAACTGTAGTGTCGGAGATAAATGACAGATTATCGCCGAAATATGCGCCTCCGACAATCACAGCAGTCATCATAGCTACATTGAAATCTGTTGAGTGTGCCACGCCCGCTGCTATTGGAACAAGTGCAACAACGGTGCCGACACTCGTGCCGATAGATATGGAAATAAAGCACGCTGCAAGAAAAAGGCCGGGCAAGAGCATTGTACTTGGCAGGTAATTCAGTGTGAAATTGACGGTAGCATCAATGGCTCCCATGCTTTTAGCCGATGCAGCAAAGGCACCGGCTAATACATAAATCCAGAGCATGAGCATAAGGTTACTGGCACCGGCACCACGACTGAAGGTGTCAATCCTTTTCTTTATTGGCAGTCCTCCCGATATAATGATGGCATAGATGCTTGACAGCATGAAGGCAACAGAGAGAGAAAGATTTGGTTCGTTCTTCTCTTTGTCAACCGAATAGATTGTAAACATCAGGATGAATACAATCAATACAAATAGTGGCGATAGTGCCAGAAGTCCTTTTTTCGTGCTCAATTTTAATTGTTATAATGTTACACCATTCTTGAATATGGCAATTTCTCTGTATCCATTCATCTCGTTTTTCACTTTCTCTCCATTTGCAGTAGCGATAACCTTGTCTATGAAATCATTTCGAAGAGTCAGCATGTCGACACCTTCCACAAGTTTTCCCGCATTAAAGTCAATCCAGTTCTGCTTTGATTTGAAGAGTTGTGAGTTGGTACTTATTTTCATTGTAGGCACGAAAGTGCCGAATGGAGTGCCACGCCCTGTTGTGAATAGAACCATTTGGCAGCCTGAAGCAGCCAATGCTGTTGATGCAACCAAGTCATTTCCTGGTGCAGAAAGCAGGTTAAGCCCATTAGTTTTCAAACGTTCTGCATATTCAAGCACACCGCTGACAGGTGCATGTCCGCATTTCTGTGTACAGCCTAAAGCTTTATCTTCAAGTGTTGATATACCACCTGCCTTGTTTCCCGGGGAAGGGTTTTCACCTACAGGCTCACCATGACTGAGGAAATATTCTTTGAAATTATTAATCAGATGAACCGTTTTTTGAAATAAATCAGCTGTCTGACAACGGTTCATGAGAATGGTTTCGGCCCCAAACATTTCCGGTACTTCTGTGAGAATAGTTGTTCCTCCCTGTGCTATCAACCAGTCAGAGAACTCTCCTACGAGTGGGTTTGCTGTTATTCCGCTGAAGCCGTCACTGCCACCGCACTTCAAACCGATGCGGAGTTTGCTGACAGGGACTTCTTCACGTTTGTCTTGAGCTGCTGTTTTATATAGCTTTCTCAAGATTTTCATGCCTTCTTCTATTTCATCTCCCTCCACACGTTGGGTCACAAGAAGCTGTATTCGTTCTCTGTCATAATCGCCCAACATCTTCATAAAGTCCTCGGGCTGATTGTTTTCACATCCCAATGATAGCACTAAAACAGCTCTGGCATTAGGATGTAGGCAGATATCGCGAAGCACTTTACGTGTGTTTTCGTGGTCGTCTCCTAATTGTGAACAGCCATAATTATGGTGCCAAGCGTGTATGGCATCAACACCTTTGAGCTGAGTTTCCTGTTCAAGTTGACGGGCAAGGCGTTCTGCAATGCCATTTACACAGCCAACAGTCGGTACAATCCATATTTCATTTCGAATGCCAACCTCACCGTTCTTACGCATAAATCCTTTGAAAGATCTGTCTTCCTGTTCTATAGAAAGTGGCTTTATCGTAGGATGATATTCATATTCCAGCGTACCGGAAAGGTTCGTCTGTATATTGTTCTCATTCACCCATTCACCGGCTTTCAAATTCTCTTTGGCACGACCAATAGGATATCCGTATTTGATAATCGGTTTATCTTTGGGCGTATCACATAGAAGGATTTTGTGACCGGCAGGAGTATTCCTAAGTGCTTGAACAGCATGGTTGCCGATTTTGATTTCTTCGCCCGCATTTATTGGTCGCAGACAGACAACAACATTGTCGCCTTTGTTGATTTGTAAATAAGCAGTTTGTTTCATGTAGATTGTTATTAATGAGTTTGTTTTATAATTGTGTACGTCTGTAAAAATCGATATTCTCTTTCATAATCAACTCTATGGGCATGTAATTCACAGGCTGAATCTTTTTCTTAAGCACAATAACTCTGAACAGCGCATCAATACAAGAGTAGCCCTGCATATAAGCATGCTGTGCAATCAGAAACGAAATATTCCCTTTGCGCAGGCTCTCTGCATTTCTGGCTACCATGTCATATCCCATAATCTGGATGTCATTGCGTTGGGTTTGCAAAAGAAATTCACCAACGAGATATGCTTTGGAGTTGAATGTTATGCAATGGTGTGTGTGGGGATGATGCGTGAAATAATCCTCCAAGATTGTAGAATGTTCCTCTTTGCTGCAATCGAGTGGGAGATTGACTTCAATGATCTTAACCTGTGGAAAGAACTTTTTCATGTAGTTGCGGAAGCCTACTTCGCGGTTAGCCTGCTGCGTACTGGTGACATGTCCATTCTTGATTTGCTTCATCAGCATGATTTCCTGTTGGTCGAAAGCTTTCATCATCAGCACTTTTGCAGCGAAATATCCACTGCTGAAAGAGTCTTGCCCATAGAATGAAAGCGGCTTGAGCTCCGGCATGTAAGAGTCCAACATGATGAAAGGAATGTTGTTTTCGTGTAGGGCTGTCGTAAAATCACGTGTGATTTCAAGTTCTGCAGGAACGACAACCACACCGTCCGGATGTTGGTTAAGGCATTCTTCGCTTTTCGCCCTGAACGAAGCATCATTGAAACGCTCGTAATAAATGATTTTCATGTCAATGTGGAAGTCGCGTCTGTACTCCACAGCCTTGGCTGCACCTTCCTCAATTTCTTCCCAATAAGTTTCCTCTTTATGACTTGGAATGAAAAGATAGAAAGTATAAGATTTGTTATATGCCAGGGCACTTGCATACATATTAGGCTGATAGTTCATTTCTTCAAGGGCCTTTTCAACCTTTTCCCGGGCGGGTGCAGAAACGTTGGGACGATCGTGAAGCACACGGTCTACGGTACCGACCGATACTCCTGCTCTTTCAGCAATGTCTTTTATTCTGATTTTTTCAGTCATAGTTTTATTTTGTTTTGAAAGATGAATAGTTCACTTATCATAGAGATTATATAATGCAAAGAGCTACTTTTTTTCTTTGCAAATATAGTAATTAAAGTTGAATTGTGCGAACACACAGCAAGATTTTTCTTGAGAAAGTTTGCTTGTTTTAAGTAGATATTAATAAAAAAGTGTATAATTCATATCTATTTCAATAACATCCTAAAAAAAAGACTTTTCTTCTTATTTTATTCATTTGTATAGAGTTTTATTGTTCCTGTCATACTATGACTCAAGTATACCTATTTACGTAAAAACCTCTAATGAGATACGTATGTGATATGGTCAATTCCGTTTGAACCCAAAAGCGCAATTTTAATAGTTTCAAACCGGTAAATCTTCTTTGGATAGAAGGGATAAGTTGAATGGCTTTTCCATAGATGACGAAAACCCATACAAGACCTAAAGGCCGTTGATGATACAGAACTGTACAAAAAGTTATTATGGGTGTTTGCATGTGTTCAGACTATAAAAAGGAGTCTGTTGTCACTCTTTTATAATATTCAAAGAGATAATTATAGCTTAAAAGAAGAAAGTTTTGTATCTTTGCAATCAACTTAAGAATATAAACCACGTATGAAATACATTGTTATAAAGACCTATGGATACAGAAACAATCTTAAAGTTTAAAAAGGTTTTAGAGTACTTTGTTGCACATTTAAGTTATATGCAGTCTGGTAAATCTCAGGATATTCCCGGATATGCTCAATATATTAAACCTTATGAGGATAAGGGAAACTTTGCACAGACAGGACAAGGTTATAATGGTGGGACAATCCAAAACCAGATTAAAGACTGGGAAATGATAGATGGTGAGAAGCTATGCGTTAATGTTCAGCCTAATTTTGGTTCTTACCAGTCAAGAAAATGTTATTTGAACTGGATACGAACTGGTATTAATATTTTTGCTCAATGGAGTGACGATCAGATTAATGGGGTTAGTATTGGTTTTTCATACTGGTGGAAGAAGCCTATAGGCTATAAGGTTGTTAAGGCAGAATCGTTTGATAAGCTTGGTTTGTATGACAATAGTGACCAGCCAAACAGTGAACTCATTAAATTCTACGATTATTTTATGAATGAAATAAAGGAGTTTCACCGAGGGACAAGCGAATACTATAAAGCAGTTTCTGAGTATTACCGTGATACAGAAAGTAAAACAAAGCTTCTTGAGAATAACGACATTATAAACACAATCCTTGCGAATAGAAATGTTATCTTCACTGGTGCTCCCGGTACTGGCAAGACCTATTGGACAAAAGAATTGGCTGCTCAGATTATACTTAATGATGTTTATGATGAAAGAGATCCAGCACAGAAGAGTATAATGGATGAGCAGTATGATTTTGTACAGTTCCATCCTTCTTATGACTATACGGACTTCGTGGAAGGCTTACGTCCTATAGATGACGGAAATGGAAACATCTCTTTCAGACGTGAGGACGGTATCTTTATGGCTTTTTGCAGAAAGGCTTTAAAGGCATTTAACGAGGTGGAGGATAAACAAGATGCGCCAAAGTATGTCTTTGTCATTGACGAGATTAATCGAGGTGAGCTTTCAAAGATTTTAGGAGAGCTATTCTTTAGTATCGACCCCGGCTACAGAGGAGTAAAAGGAAAGGTCAAGACACAATATCATAACCTGTGGAAGAATTCAGTAGACGAGACACAGAAGAGGTTTGGTGACACAGATTTTTTCTATATTCCAGAGAATGTCTATATCATTGGTACGATGAATGATATTGACCGCAGTGTAGAAAGTATGGATTTCGCTATGCGTCGTCGTTTTGCCTTCAAAGAAGTGTCAGTTTCTGACCGTCTCGATATGATTCGCAAGGATAAAATCCTTGGCAAGTCACCTGATGAGATCTTAAGGCGATTGGAAAATCTGAATCTATGTATCCTCTCTATCCAAGGGCTTTCAAGTGCCTATCAGATCGGTGCAGCTTATTTCTTAAAACTGAAGAACTATCTGAAAGACGATAATTCAATTGCCCCCGAATCTTGGGAGAGCCTGTGGAAAAATCATATTTATGGTTTATTGTTCGAGTATCTTCGTGGCTTCCCAGATGCACAAGAAAGCCTGCATCTGCTTTATGAGGCTTTTCAACTGAAGAGTACATACAGCCAAACGGGTGGTAAGATTATAAAGGTGGATAACAATGGGTAGGATTATTCATCTTACAGATAACAACATAGAGGGTTCCTATATTGATGATGGGGTGCTTGATATTCTGAAGATTGCCAATATCAGCAACCTACGAGACAATCCTGACCTTTTAATTTTCCCCTATTCGCTTGTAGAATCGAACGATAGTATCGGTGATTTACCGATATTGACTACGTCTGATCATCGCTATGATAAGGAGGGAAAGTGTCTTTCATTAAGGGTACATACAGGAAATCTTATGGGGTTTATCGGGGTGAATGAAACTTCTATTAGTATTCATTCTAGATTTACCCATAAGAAACAACAAGGTGTTACTGATGAAGGAGGAAAAGATTTTTTCCTTTATTATATGCTTCAGAAGATATTATCAATCAATTTGTTAGACCTTAAACACACGACAAATCAGGAAGATAGAGCATTTGATTTTCTGCTGTTTTTGTTTCCTATTTTACTGAAAAAGGCTATGTCACAAGGAGTCTATAAGGAATATCAATGCAGATATTATGATGATGCCAAAGTGAAAGGAACTGTTGATATTTCGCGCTTTATCAGAAATGATATCCCTTTCAAAGGGCATGTTAGCTATAAGTTACGTGAACATACTTATGACAATTCTATTACGCAGCTAATCAGGCATACGATAGAGTATATAAAACAGAATTCTATCGGTGCTGAAATTTTAAGAAACGACCAAGAGACGATGGATAATGTTGCCCAAATTGTTATGGTAACGCCAAGCTATGACTGGCATAGCAGAGAGCGTGTCTTAAATGAAAACAGGAAACCAAAGGATCATCCGTATTTTCTAAACTATCAGACGCTTCAGCAGTTGTGTATAAGAATCCTAAAACATGAGTCGCTCAAATATGGTAAAAGTGAGGATAAAGTATACGGAATATTGTTTGATGGAGCTTGGCTATGGGAAGAATATCTGAATACCGTACTCTCTAAGATAGGATTCACACATCCGAGAAACAAGAAACGTGAGGGAGGGGTAAGGATATTTTTCAGTCCAACTGATAAGGATAGTTTTGATAATAATGGTAGGCGTATCTATCCTGATTTTTATCGTCAAGATTATATTTTGGATGCTAAGTATAAGTGTCTAAACGGGACTGTAGGGCGTGAGGACCTTTATCAGGTTATCTCTTATATGTATTGTATGGATAAGCCTTATGGTGGTTATGTTTATCCCGATGATTCCGACCAAAAAACGACAAGGTTAAAACTTGCGGGTAAGGGACTTGAATATAAGGGAGATACAGGTGGTATCTTGTCTACTATCCCGTTTAAAATACCTCAAAAAGCAGAGCATTGGAAGGAATTTCTTCAAGCCATAAATCAGTCAGAGAGCATGTTAAGAGATTTATTGAGCCTTTCTAATTAAGGCTACATATGGAAAGGCCATTCAACTTTGTCCCCTTTGGGAAAAGAAGAATTTATCACTTAAAGCATACATGAGTTCGGTTTAAGAATGTACTTGTGCAAGTTGGTAATCTCGTTAGTTTCTTGTGACTTTATAGTTAAGAAGCTATAAATTACAAAATAACTAAGCGATGACTACCAGGGACAAAGTTACAGAAATATTCTGCATTATCGATGAGTTTGACAGGAAGTTGAATGTTGAACTGAGTAAAAACCTATGTTTACCACCCTATAGCAGTAATGGAGAATATAGCAGGAATCGTAAGAGAAGGCTTTCTGAAAGTGAAATCATGACGATACTCGTGTACTGTCACTTCTGTACATATCGTAATTTCAAGGAGTAATACCAGAACTGTATCCGTAGAAGGCTCTGGCATGAATTTCCTGTAGCCGTTTCCTATAATCGTTTTGTAGAATTCATGCCCCGTATGTTCTTCAATATGATGATATCCATGAAGCTTTATGCTTTCAGCGGGTGTACCGGTATAATGTTCGTTGACAGTATGATGATTCCAGTATGCCACAATGTAAGAAGGTGTTTCAACAAGGTATTTTTCGGTTAAGCCAAGAACAGCAAGGGCACCATGGGCTGGTGGTCATAGATTCAAGTTGCACGTGCTCTGCAATGATGCGTGGAAAGTGATAATATTTTGTCTTACAGGAGCAAGGGTAGACAACAAAGATGGTAGAGTATGGACACCGCTCAATATATTATCATGAATTTATGTTCGCCCTTACGATATATTGCTTTTTTGAGAATAATCCCGAGGCCCAGCCTGCCTATATACGGAAGCTCAAGACAGTTAGAACTATTAGCGTATTAAACTTATCCCAAACAGGTGTAACAACAGGTTGTTTTGATGTTATGCGGTATTTTGAGGAGAGGTGGTTTTTCCAATCCTTTTTCCCTACATCTTGTATATCTGACTTTTTTATGCTTCTTTCCCTCGGGTAGATGATTCTCGTTTCGAGTCGATAAAAAATAGGGGCAAAGGCAACAGGTTTAGAGCCAGAATACCACCTAAAGAATGAAGCGTGGAGATAGTTGCCCTAACTGGTTACTCTTGCCCTTGTTTCCCAAAGTGCTCTTAAACTACCTTTGCTGAAGAAAACCGGCCGGTGTGATACGAAAATATAAATCTGAACTTAGAGAGTGACTTCAAAGAGAATAGGATAAGGGGTGGAATATCATCTTCATACTAAGACTACTATGATAACATGGAAATAGGTTATTTTTTTTAACTAAATAACTTTTTAAAAAGAAAACAGAAAAAAAATCGTTTTTTTCTCTGAATAGGGTTATCTTTGCAAGTAAACATTTTATAGTATGAATCAACAGTTGACACTTAATATCGAGTCAGAAACAACTCCTGAAGATATACAGGAGATGATACAACGTACTAATGAGGAAGAGTTGGATTCCTCTCCTTCCGTTATGCCTCCACCTGATATTGTAGCCTTTAATGAGCAGCGTTCTTGTGCTGATATATTCCGTATGTATCAAACAAAACAAATAGAAATAAGTCCTGATTTTCAAAGAGGGGAAGTCTGGGGAAATTCGGCTCAAACACTTTTTATTGACAGCTTAATGAAACAATTGCCCATACCGAGTATGTGCATAAGTCTCGATATATCATCACAAAAGAGAATGGTAATAGATGGATTACAACGAATATCATCAATTATTAAATTTCTTGATACACAAAAAGATTGGAAACTGTCAAAAAATGATGATGTAGATCCAAGGATTTCAAATAAAAAAGTTTCTGAAATTAGGATGAAAAGCCCCAATTTAGTGGAAATTTTAGAAAACGTGACTATCCCTATTACTATCCTTAGATGTGATTATAGTAATCAGGAGCATATGAAATATCTCTTCCAGATCTTTTATAGATTAAACTCTGGAGGAAATAAATTATATAATCAAGAAATAAGAAATTGTATTTTTCAAGGTTCTTTTAATTCTCTCCTTAAAAAATTGGCCAGAACTCCAGAATGGTATGATTTTGCGAATACAGACTATAAAAAGGTAGAGAAGGCAAGATTCAATAATGAGGAACGAATTTTGCGCTTCTTTGCATTTTATCATTCTCTTTCGAATTATAAGGGAAAACTTGCCGCTTTTTTAAATTCTTATATGGATGAAAATAAAAAATCAGATAGCAACAAAATAGAATATTTTGAGAAACTCTTTATTAGAACGCTAAAAATTACGAATAAACTTAGTAGAAGGTTTGATTCTAAGAATGTTGCAGAAGCTATAATGATTGGCATTGCGTCTAATATTAAAACATTAATAAATAAAGATAGTGAGGCATTAGACCAAATGTGTGAGAATCTTTTAAAATTACCGATATTCACATCTGAAGAAATGAAAGAAGGCTTAGCTTCCGAAGAGAAAGTTAAAGGTAGAATTAATTCTGCCATCAAGGCTTTTAGTTATGGTTAATTATGTAGATATTGAAAATACATTGAACTATTTAGATTCGACATATTTAGCTTCTATGTCGGATCCTTTATTGCCTATCCTTTTATCAAAAACAGCCTTAATTGAATTTTCTGGGTGGATTGAACAAAGTATGGATCAAATATTATATGATTATTTGGATTCCCATATATGTGAAACCTATATTATTAAATACATAAAAGATCAAATTAAAAAGAATTATGGTTTTAAATATGAGAATAATATCTTAAGAATATTAAGCATAACTATAGGAGCTTATAATCTTGAAAATGTGCTCAATAAAATAAATATAAATCTATTAAAAACGCTTTTAGACAAATACTCTAATAAAAGAAACAATGCAGCTCATACTCATACCCTAGGAACGACTACAACTTACGATGCGCCATCAGTAATTTTGAACGACTTCAAATGTGTTAAACCTATTATTACAGCTATTGAGCATGAAGTTCAATCCCTACCTTAAATGTGATAATAGAATTTTATTTGGTTTTATTCTTTGAATGTGAGTTCTAAAAACATTCGGTAGTTTCAACTACCAAATGCGAATTTACTTAAGTTTTTTGTAAGAAATCTATCCCCAAGGTTCAAGAAAAGGCGAAATAGCGTGAATGATTTGTGAGTCAGTCAGTTCTGTTTTTTGACCCTTTCGACGCAAAACCTCGAAAAGACGGGGTTATACCAACTTCGGACAGAGCTGCGTTACCAAAACATTACCACCTCCTTTGCAAGTGAGGATTGGGAAAAGCGGTAACGAACAGTGCAATATCCGACCTGAATTTCGGGGATTACCTCCTGCAAAGGTACTTCGATGAAAGGAAACAGGCAAATAAATTGCGGACTGTTTCTTTACCATTGAACGACAATGTTTTGCATAGCAACAAATAACCTGACAATGAATAGTTTTGTAAACCGTAAAAAGTCAGAGTTATGCGTAGTACGTTTAAGGTTCTGTTCTACCTCAAAAAGAACGCCCCCAAGAAGAACGGTTCCGTTCCCGTGATGTGCCGTATCACCATAGACGGTACGATAGCCCAGTTCAGTTGCAAATGCGACATCCATCCTAACTTGTGGGACATCAAGAGCAACCGAGCTTCGGGAAAAAGTACCGTGGCCTTGGAAACCAACCGTTTCTTGGACAAGATACGTGTCGGCATCAATGCCAAATACAAGGAGATAGCCGAGCGGGATAACTATGTCACTGCCGAGAAAGTGAAGAACGCTTTCTTGGGCTTGGAAATGCGGCATGAAACCTTGCTGAAAGTCTTTTCCCAGCACAATGAGGACTTTTTCAAACAGGTCGATGCAGGCTTGCGATGCCCATCCACCTACCACAAGTATTGCACGGTCTATAAGCATCTGGAGGAGTTCATCAAGACCCGCTACCGTGTCAGCGACATTGCGTTAAAAGAACTCTCTCCGGCTTTCATTACCGACTTTGACATCTTCCTGCGCACCGAAAAGCAATGCTGTAACAATACGGTATGGATTTACATGATGCCCCTGCGCCGTATGATTACCATTGCCCAGAATCACGGATGGATGGTTCGTGACCCGTTCGTGGATTACAGCATATCCGCCGAGAGTACCGACAGGGACTATCTGACCAAGGATGAAATCCGACAACTGTTGGATTTGAAGTTCAGGCGCAAGTCGATGGAACTGGTTCGGGATTTGTACGTCTTCTGCTGTTTTACCGGCTTGTCCTTTACCGATATGAAGAACCTGACCAAGGACAATCTTCAAATCTCCTTTGACGGTAAACTCTGGATTATGACCAAGCGACAAAAGACGGGTGTGGAGTCCAATATCATGCTTTTGGATATTCCGAAGCAGATTATCGAGAAGTACGATGGCATGGCGAAGGAGGATTACCTCCTGCCCGTTCCGCAGTATATTACCGCCTGCAAGAACATCAAGAAAATCATCGGACTCTGCGGTATCGAAAAAGAGATTACGTGGCATACCAGCCGCCATACCATGGCGACGGAAATCTGTCTGACCAACGGCGTTCCCATCGAAACCCTTTCCAAGATGCTCGGACACACGAATATCCGCACCACGCAGATTTACGCCAAAATCACCCACGAAAAGGAAAGTCGGGACATGGCGGCACTTTCCGACAAACTGGGTAAGATAGAGCAGTTCAATGGTATCACTATATAAAAGGAGGACGAACGATGAAAAGAGAAATCATAATCATCGGAGAGAACGGAAAAATACATATCCCGACAATTACCGTTTGGATGTCGGCTTGCGAAATAGCCTCCTTGTTCAGCGTATTCTCCGGCAAGGTAAACAGCCACATCAAGTCTATCTTCAAAGAGGGCTTGCTCAAGGAAGATGAGGTAATGCAAACGCTATTGTTTAGGGATGGTTCGGTGGATTTATACAACCTTGAAATGATTACGATGCTGTCATTTCGCTTTGCTTCTCCACAGGCAAAGAGTTTCCGTCAATGGATAATCGGAAGACTGACCGAAAAGAAGAGAACAAGTCCTCCATTACTTGTGTGTTATGGCAAAGGAGGATGGTACAACTGAATATGAGAACAGGCAGTAAGACAAGAGATTCTTACTGCCTATTTCTCTGTCAAGGCTTCTCAAACCGAGAGCGATAATTCTCCTGCAACAGTTTTTCCACATCTTCTTCCCGGTAGAGTACCTTTCCGCCTAACTTGACAAAGGAGATTCTTCCCATGTTGCGATAATCCTGCAACGTGCGCCGGTTGATATGCAACAGGCGGGACAGTTCATCGTCCGTCAGATAGCGATGCCCGTTAAGCAGAGGTCTGTTCTTTTTACGCAAGGCATCAATTCCCTTTATCATGCGGTCGCTCGCGTTGAGAAAGTGCGCAATCTCTTCGTTGTTCTTGGTCTTTACATCGTTGTCCATATTTTACATCGGATTTAGTGGTGATATTATTCATTGGTTATAAAGAAGAGGACTGTTCGAGCAGCTTTCCGACATCCTCCGGTTTGTAGAACATCTTATACCCTATTTGCGTATAGGGCAACATTCGGTTGCTACGGTAGGTCTGCAAGGTACGCAAACTGATGTTCAGGATTTGGCAGACATCCTGATTGTCCAGCCACCTGCCCATACGCTTCTCGTCACACTCCCAACACAGGGCATCGACTTTGGAGGTCAGAATGCGGAACCGTTCCATCATGGCTTCATACGTTTTCTTCTTGATTGTTATTACTTCCATATTCTTGTCCGCTAAAAAAATATGATTTCGGGCTAAGTTCTTAAAGCACAATGCTCTGCGATTAAATGCAGGTTTTATAGGTAACGATTTAGAAATGAGCGGTGCACTTGAAAGTTCATTGTTTTGTATAACCAAAGAACGCTCGCTACTTCAGTTGCAAAGATAATACTTTGCGTGGAAAAATGAGCGTTCTTTCGCGTTTTTCTTCTTTGTTGATGAAAGAAAAAGCGATTACAGCCGTTGTGAGTGGTTGCGGTGAATGAGTTGTTGCCACTTCTGCTTACATTAATCGGAAATATGAATTAGAAATAAGGTATCCATTCTTCATTCATTGTCGGGTGTTATTCTTTGTGCGTGAGCTTTAAACAATGAATACGATGGACACGCCATAAAAAGGAAAGATTTCACATTCGGTACAATCCTAACCAACCATTTTGGAAAACGTAACTTCCTGCGTCGTTTCGGCTAGCTTGAAGGTTATGTGTGTGAAAGAGTGGTTGGACCAACAGCTGTTACAGAAGCTACGAATATACTTCCTGTGAAATCTTTGCCTGTAATTCTTTATTCAAATTAAACATTGTCCAGCGAGTGAAGATGTACTTTTGCTTTTTAGCAAAGCGCAATATCATCCGTTGATCTTCCGTCTTAGTAATGCCCATCAATGTAAGAAGGCTTTGTTTGTATGCATCATCTACAAAGGGACAAGTCATCATATCCGCCGTGAGAATCGTGAGTTCCGAATTGCGTTTACGCTCTTGCTCCGCAACAAGCCGATACTTTTTCAAAATATTTTCTTTCAATAAAGTCTTTTGTGTATCATAACACTTGTGGTTCGCATAGTAATACATCAATATAATACATGCGAACAAGTTATACTGCAATTCACTCTTTTCAATGAATGATTTGATAACTTCAGGTGAAAACAGATATGCAGAACCTAACTCTTTGACTAATATTAACAGATAAAGACTTTCATGCAAAGTGTTACGATGCGAATCTGTTGTAGCCAGCACCAAGGCGATTTCGTCTTGAATCTTCTTAAAGATAATATCCTTGCTTATTGTTTGGAATCTAACCTCTGGATTAGTTCTAAAATCACCATGCCGTTTTGCATAGATAACAATGGTATTCATTATCTTCTGCAATTTCAATGTAGTGTTTACCTGTCTGTTGCTATTGAAAACAAAGAACGTTACATCAATCAGAGATACTAGAAAACTTGTAAGCTTCCTTTGTACTCCTTGTGCTAGAAGTTCAACCTCATCCTTATTGGTATTCTCTTTAGACATCAGGCGCTCATATTTCTTGAAGCCTATTTCATATCGATTAAGAAAAGCGTCAAGGCGTTGGCTCATTTTCTCAAGCAGATAGTTTGCTATATCGCGATATTCTATTCCACATTCCCTAACTATTGCTTTTATTTGAGTATTTACGCTATTTGCAGGCAGGTATATATTGAATTTCTTATATAGTATTTCCCTGTCTTTATCCGAATTTTCGTCTTCAGTTTCATCTTCTTTCTCCACATCCAAATTTGATTCTACTTCTTCCCAAAGTGGAGTCGAGAATATATCACTAAATAAATGATCAATTCTCTGTTTGGCTATTGTAATCTTTGTTATGAAAGGTCTTTCAAACTCTTCTGTTTTAGACGGACTAATCTGCATTTTGAATTCCTTTAGCCATTTAGTTAGACTTTCCATGAAGAGTCCCCTATCCTTTTCGTCATTATAGAAGAGAAAATAGTCGTCAACATACCGATAACACTCATAGTTAGATTTCTGACAAAGCTTTTCTTCCAATAGTTCCTGCTCAACCTTTTGGTCTATATACTGAAGTATAATCTCTGCAAAGATTCGAGAGAACTCCGGACCTATTGCAATACCATTAGTTTCACGAGCATTGACCGACTGCATTAGATTGTCAAATGCATCACCAAGCCATGAACCATGATATCCGGGCAAAACCTTCACCTTGTCCGCCCCTCCTGCAGTCGCCCAGCTTATGGTGTGGGTGTAAATACTGTCGAAACAGCTCTGTAAATCGAACTTCACAAGATGTTTGAATTTCTTTTCTGCTCGTTGGTATCTGTAATCCTCATAGAACTTGTATATATTTGAGTACTTCTCGTAACTGAAATAAGTTTTTAAGTTCTCATATTCATTGAAGAACAATTCAACTTTATCACTCTCATGACCTGACAACTTCCGGTGGAGCCGATCTCTGTAGTAAAAGTATTGCGCTATCTTGCGTGGTTTGCGAAGAGAGTATTTGCTCTGATGGCAAAGATAGAGTATGGAATATTTATACTTATCATAAAACTCTACTACTTGCCACTGGTTATATGGATGTATAATAGACAACGTTCTGTTCTTATTCGCCTTGTGAGCGATATTGAATTGATAGGGGTAGAATAGAGCATTTGGTCGATGTTGTAGTACACCTATTCTTTTACCCTTTTCATAACATCCAAATAGCAGTGCAGCAAAAGCATTCGCATCCTTTTCTTCTAAACGTTTAGATTGCTCTAAAACATTGCACATAATATTATCAACCATTTGTTCTCCACCAACCCATAAATATTTGGCAAGAAATCGATACAAATATCGGTTTGAGAATATTATAGGACACTCGTAGGGCAAGACATCAGAAAAGAGTACCCGCTCTTTGCTATAGCTAAGCTTTATCTTTTTCCTCTTTCTCATACCCACGATTGTTTAATCATTTGCAGTCTACAAGGGCGGTAATTGCTCCCTTCTTGGCTTCTTCCATTATCGGTAAGCTGTGGAAATAAGCCTGCACAGACATCTGATGCAGAGTATGAAACTTTATATCTATTTATGTTTGGTTGTCAATATGAAGAAGGCGAAGTTAGACAAGAAAAAATCGAGAAGTTAAAGTCTGAAGTAAATTTCAAATTAAAATTAGAAAAAGCACATGATAAAAGTACATACAAGTCTTTACTAGGACTAGTTGATGCAAAGATAAATGAGCTTAACGCTAATAAATCTTCTTTGAACATAAACCCAAATTTTGAGTCTGATTTAGAGAAACTGAATAAAGTAAAATATGATATAAATTCATTAACATCAAAACTTAATATTCTCAATATCAGAAAAGAAATGATTATAGAAGCTCAAGAAGCTGCTATAAATCTCAAATCGGAAATCGACTTGGAACAGCTAGCACTTATCTATAAACAAGCAAAAGCATTAATTCCAACATTACAAAAGACATTCAATGACTTAGTGACTTATCACAACCAGATGGTTGAAAATAAGATTATTTTTATAACTAGTGAATTACCTACATTAGAGGCGGATATAAAAGATTTGCGAAGAAGATTAAAAGAATTACTTGAGAAAGAAGATTCCTTAACGAAAAAAGTTGTGAAGTCAGACACATATGATGATTTAGAAACTATCATTAATGAATTGAATGAGAAATTCCAACAGAAGGGCGAATATGAAAATATTATTAGTCAAATAGAAATGGTGGAAAATTCAATATCTGAGATACAAGCAGATTTAAGAAGAATTGATGAAAATCAATTTTCTGAATCTTTCAAAGATGGAGTTCAAAAAAAAATAGATAAATTCAATCTGTTTTTCTCATCAATATCTAAGCGTCTATATAATGAGGAGTATGCTATTAAAGTCGAACAAATTCCATACAAAAAAACAAATAGTTATATCTATAAATTTTCATCCTTTAATGCAAATTTAAGTTCAGGAAAGAAAATGGGTGAAATTTCATGCTTTGATATTGCCTATACAATGTTTGCAGATGATATGAATATTCCATGTGTTCATTTTCTTCTTAATGATAAAAAAGAGTTGATGAGCGATAATCAGCTAATTGATATTGCAAAGGTTGTAGAAGAAGAAAATATACAGTTTGTTGCGTCTATTCTAAAAGATAAATTACCAGAACAATTACAAGATAATTCTTTATTCATTATTGAACTATCACAGGAAAGTAAATTGTTTAAAATAGAGAATTAAATCATTTGACATCAGAGTGTAAGATAAAGGCGTAATATTATTTATTTCATCACGCCTTTATCATTCTTTATAGTCTTTTTGGTCTAGGAACAAAGGCCTTGCTTGACAATGACGACACACCGTCCGTAAGGGGCTGTGTATCTCTGATACTCTGCCCCACGTTTTTGGGCTGTCTGCCGGTTTGAGCCGAGAGCGTGCAGACGGAGGGTGCGTTAGCGGCAGGCTCAATCGGACGGGACTGCCCTAAGACATCCTCCTCCTTTCCTTTCTGCTCTTCTACATTCTCTTCTCCCTGCTCAATCGGTTTTAGAGAGAGCTGTATCTTGCGGTCAAGGGCAGCGAGTTCCGTTTTGAGGTCTTTGAGCTGCTCTTCCTTCTTCCAAGATCCGTTCACGACCTCCTGCAAAACCGGAATATCCTTGGCTATCTTTTCCGTGTCCGCCTTAAACTTCTCAATCAAGCCGGGTATCTTCTCCAAGGCGTTCAGGAAATTCATGCAGGCGAGTTGCGGGTCTGCCGCAATCCTACCATTGTTGTAGCTGTACTTCATTCCGCTTTCTCCCATCACGAAGAACTTGTTCTGCGAAAGGTCGAAAAGGTCTTTGGAGGAGGACTCCGTCTTGACCACAAGATTAAATCCGTAGAGTGTTCCGATATTGAAATACTCTCCCCGTGTGCAGGCTTTCTCGTTGATTTCCGCAAGCTTGGCGGCAATGCGTTTCGGGTCGCTTCCTTCCACCCCTTTGAGTGTTATCGGGTTGAGGATATTGCCCTCCTTATCCTTCTGTACACGACTTTGGTACAAGTCCCAGTCGCTTTGGAAACGGGCTATCAATTCCTTGTTTCCGTCCACCGTTCTCATAACTTCGTCCAATCGGCCTCGGGAGGATGACTTACTGCGAATGAACGCCTGCCGTTCACTGTCCAAACCGGCAATCTTCTTTTCCAACTTTGCCTTTTCCAGCAGGTCGGTATTTCCGGAGAGGATGGCGACATACTCGGAAAAATTCATTCCCGATTTCTCGTCCATACTTCCCTCATCAATGGTACGGCTGCCCATACGGTTGTTTTTCAGTTGTTCGATGAACAACTGCTTGTTATATAACAGGTTGAACTTGTAGCTGTCAAGCGATTTTTCCACCGCATAAATGATGACATCCACCTTGTTGTCCGCATGAAACTTGGCGACTTCGTTTCCTTTACGCACGGCTCTGCCGTCCCTCTGCTCCAAGTCGGAAGGACGCCAGGGACAGTCAAGATGATGAATGGCCACGGCACGTTTCTGGGCGTTCACACCTGTGCCGAGCATGGAGGTGGAACCGAACAACACGCGTATTGTTCCCTCGTTCATGCCTGCAATGAGCGTCTTTCGCGCCTTGTCAGTCTTGGCTTCCTGAATAAAGCGTATCTCCTGAGCAGGAATGCCGTGATCTTCCACCAACTTTCGTTTGATTTCGCTGTAGGGATTCCACTCGCCCGGCTTGTATGTGCCGAGATCGCTGAACACAAACTGCGTTCCTTTCTGCTCATTGAACTTCCGGTAGTACTCCGCAATCTTGGCGGCACAGTGGGAGGCTTTGTTGTCCACATGATCTCCGTACTTGTTAGGATCAATAAGCCTCAAATCTAAGCTCATCTTTCGAGCCATGTCCGTTGCGATAAGCATCTTGGCTTTCTCCTCTCTATCGGAGAGTTTCTCTCGTCCTAATAATTCTGCATTGCCCGTCTTGGCAAACTCCACCAACTTGGCTATGAATTCCTCCTGTTCGGGTGTGGGCGGGATATTGTGCATGATTTCGTTTTTCTCGGGTCGGTCAATGCCGATGTCCTTTGCCGTTCGATAATCGGTGATTTGAGCGTAGAACGCCGCCAACTCCGGTACTTTGATAAAATAGCGGAAACGCTCTTTCTGTACAATCTCATTGGTAACGGAGAACTCATAGTCCACAGACTTCTTGGCGAAGATGGCAGCCCATGCGTCAAAGGTCTTGATGTTCTGTGCTTCGAGGGCTTGGGGACGCAGGTATTTGAAAAGCAGGTAGAGTTCCGTGAGAGAATTTGATATGGTCGTACCCGAAAGGAAAGTGGCTCCCAAGTCTTTTCCCGTCCGCTCCTGTATTGTGCGGATGGCAAAGAGCATATTCAAGGCTCTTTGGCTCCCCTCACTGTTGCCAAGCCCTGCCACTCTGTCGTGGCGGGTGTTGAACATCAGGTTCTTGAACGTATGCGACTCGTCCACGAAAAGATGGTCTATCCCCATGGTCTTGAAATCTACCACGTCGTCCTTTCGGTTCTCTATCTTGAACTTGATTTCATCCAACTTCGCCTGCAAATTCATCTGTCGCTTGACAAGCCCCTTTTCCATGGCACGAGAGATACTGCGCCCCTGCTGACGCAGGACATCCAAGTTCTCCTCTACACTGTCCAACTCATCCTGAAGGATTTTCTGCTGTATCTCGTCCGACTGCGGTATCATGCCGAACTGGTCGTGCGTGAGGACAATGCAGTCCCAGTTGTTGTTCTTGATGTCGTGGAAAATCCGCTGCCGCTTGTCGGGGGTGAAGTCGTTCTTCCCTGGATAGAGCAGCTTGGCGTTCGGGTAAGCCGTTTGGAAGGTCTGTGCTATCTCCTGCACGTTGGCTTTGAGAGCGAGTATCATCGGCTTGTTCGCCAAGCCGAGCCGCTTCATCTCATAAGCTGCGGTACACATGATAAGCGTCTTTCCTGCTCCCACCTGATGATCGCAGATACCTCCCCCGTTGAGTTTGAGCATCCAAACGGCATCTTTTTGGCTGCCGTACAAACTCTCGATGCCCAAGCCTTTCAGATTGAGGTCGGGGAATGTCTGATGGGAACCATCATACTGGGGACGCACAAAACAATTGAAAGTGTCATTGTAGAGTTTCTCCAACCGCTGCTTGAACTCATCGCTCTGCTCGTTCAGCCAATCGGTGAAGCCGTTTCGTATCTCATCGATTTTAGCGTTTGCCATCTGTATGGCTTCGGTATCCCGTACCTTGACCTCCTTGTCGCCGACCATGATTTTCTTGGTGATGTCGGGCGTCGTATTCAGCAGGGCGTGCTTCATCAGGGCAATGCCGTCGTAGCGACGATGTTGCCCCCGCACACAGAACCTGTCCCAGATATTGGCATTGTGCATCCGTGCCTCCACAGAGTATTCGTCCGCACTTGAATTGTAGCGTATCATCACCTCCGTGTCGAAGAGGTACGAGGCATAGTCTGAGTAGAGATTTACGGGGATCCATCGCTCCCCGAAGTTGAAATCCAAATCCACGAAGGGTATCGGTTCGGGAATGGCATCTTTCAGTGCCTGCAAGGAGGCTTGCGCCCTTGTGTCTTCCGGATGCTCCAAAAGATATTGTCCGATACGCTCCGAAGCGGCGACCACATTGCCCGATATGAACTTCTCGGCGATTTCATACTCTCCCTCCAAAGGATTGTAGTAAATCCTGTCGTGCAGCTCGAAGAGCATCTCTTCTTCGGAGATGTCAGGAAGCAAAGAGAGCATATACTCGATGTCCACCGCTCCGAATTTATTGAGTGAAGCCGAGAGCGCCTCTTGGGCATTGCTCACCTCTGTCACTTCGTGCAGGCTGAAAGAAACGGGCTGATGGAAAATATCGGCTTTGAGCGTTTCTTTATCCACCTTCCGTTCCAAGAAGAGGATTTCCCTGCCACCGGCATCCATCAGGATCTGCTCGTGGTTCTTGCGGTCGTTCAAATGTCCGTACTGCCGCACGAAACGGTCGTACAGTTCATTGAGGTTCTGTCGCAGGGATTCATTCGCCACCTTGCGTTCCGCTTCATAATCATAGAGGGCGTGGTAGGCATCCCGCAGGTCTATGTAGAGCAACATTTTCTGTCGTTCTTGGAACGGGAGGTCTATGGGCTGGAACATGCGGTTGTCCTCCATATCACGGACAAGCATTCCTACCTGAAAGTCCGAAGCCAGCAAAGACCCCTCTCTGAGATGTTCGTGCCATACTCCCTCATAGGGACGCTGCTGCATCCCTTTCTCCTTGTCCTGCTGCCACCACAGCTCGTTCGTGTCTTCCAGTCCGTGTGCCGTCTCATCGCTTTGTGAAACCTCGGAAAATGGGGGAGGTGAAGCGACAGGCTTCTGTTTTGTGGCAGCTTTACGTTTGGGCTTTTCTTCCGGGATAACATTGCCGAAAAGGTCGAGCAGTTGTACCTGTGGTGTGACACTGTTTCGAGGGTGTTCTACAGGCTGTTCCTCTCTCGGTTGCACTACTTTTTGGTGTGGTTGTTCCTCTGTCGAAGCGGCTGGTGTAAGCGTTGGCTCTTCCTGCTTGACTTCGGGAGAAGCGGAAACGGGAACTTTGGGCTGCTCCTGAATGGAGATATGCTTTTGGTACAATGTCATATCCAAGCGTTTGGCTAAATCCGCCCGCAGGATTTTTCCCATATCGGTGGCGATGCCTTCCGCTCCGCCCTCGTGATGGAACAGGATGGCGGGCTTGCCGTAAGGGTCGGTATCCTGCTTCCATTCGGTATGCACGATTTGCGACATGCTTCGCAGATAGGTATTGAACAGCACTCCGCTGGGGCGTTTCTCGCTCTTGATGAAACGCTGTTCTTCTTCGGTCAGTTCCTTTTTCCCACTCTGCTTTTGCAGGACGATAAGGTCACTGCCCACTTCCGTCCCTGCATTCTCCGAGAAGAGATTGTTGGGCAGACGGACTGCCGAAACAAGGCGGGTATGGTTCATCAGCCACTCCCGTACCGGTTCGTTCGTCGGGGCGTTCATAACACCTTGCGAGGTGATGAATGCCAACACACCGCCCTCACGGAGCATATCCACCCCCTTGACGAAGAAGTAATTGTGCAGGGACATGCGGGCGATCTTTCGGGCAGGTTCTGCCGTCTTGCTGAAAACAGGGTCGAAGACGGCCACATCTCCGAAAGGAATGTTGCTGCTGACCACATCGAAATAACCTCCGAGCTTGGATTCGATTTCCTCGAAGCCTCGGATGCGTATCTTGTCTTCGGGATGCAGAGCGGAGAGCATTTGTCCCGTAAGGATGTCTTTCTCAAAACCGAAGGTCGTATGCCCTTCGGCTGCAATGCCGTCAAAAGAGCGGATGAACTCGCCCAGTCCCGCCGAGGGGTCGAGGATACGCTTGGGGACGATGCCTGCCTCCTGTAAGGAAGCGGCAATCTCCCGCACTACGGGCGCAGGAGTATAGAAAGCGGTCATCACGGAATTTTTCAGGCTCTGCATATAACTCTTGTACTGCGACTCGGAAGCGGTGTTGTCCCGAATGATGCGATGCAGCTCCATCACCAAGGGGAATAGCTCCAGCTCCGACTTGTTCCATCGGGCGATGTCCTCCATCGTGTTGGCGGGAGAGAGGATACACTTCAAAGCCCCGAAGCCCGTATAAGCCCGCAACCCCTCCATTTCCTCCTCCGTTGCCGTGCGTTGTTCCCGATGCAGGGCAAAGACCGTCTTGATGGCTTCTATGTTCGCCCTTAGATGCTCCTTCTTGTTATAACTTGCCATCTTCTTCGAGTTTTAGTTGAACAAAACCCGTAATCTCCGTATAGAGGGAGTTGTATTCGGGCATATAGGCGAACTCGTCCGAAATAGGATACTTGGTGAAGATTGCTTCCAAGATTGGGCGCAGGCGGATAGCGGTCTCCCTGACAGCTTCAAGCGGCACTTCGGCGGAGAACTCGTTCCAAAGAACAGAGGAGATGGTATCGTGGTGGGAAAAGTGCAGACCCGCATAGAGCGTCTTATTGGCAATGCCGATACATTCGGCTATGGGAAGACCGGTATCGAAGGCTTCGGCATAGGCTTCGGAAGCGGCTGCCGCACGCTCTTTGATAAAAGAAATATCACCGGCTTTTTCGGGATGGCTTTCCCGAAGAAAAGAGAGCAGGGATAGCTCGTAATAGGAAAATTGAATGGCTGTCATATCTGTGATTTTAGTAAGGTATATAATGCAAAGGCACTCGACGTCCCCGCCGAGTGCCACCACTAAAATCCGCAGTAAAAACAAGATGATTGTTTATGACCGCATCATTCAGTGGCAAAATTAGCAAATTACGGGGACTTACCTTCGGGATTTGCCCGGTTTTTTACGCTCGGGGAAGACAAAGACCGTCTTGAACTCTCCGTCCAAGGAGAGAGAAGCCTCGAAGCTCTTGCCCGTTTTGGAGGTAAAGCCCTTGATGATGCCTGTCTCTCCGTTTACTGCCAACTGCGTCAGTTGTTCGTCCGTGAGGCTCTTGCCTGCCACGCTGCGGAAAAGCGTCAGCCCGCAATCGGCATCAGAGCATTTGGCACATCGGGGATAGAAGACCAGTGAACCTTTGCCGCATTTGGGGCAGTTGATGTCGCTTCTCTTTTGAGGGAAGAGGATTTTGGACGAGAGCAATTCGTCCGTAATCTGTGTGGCGTAGTTTTCGATGCCCTTGCGAAACTCTTGCTCTTTCAACTCTCCCCGTTCGATTCTCGCCAAGTCCGCTTCCCACTGTCCAGTTATCTCGGCATTGCCGATTTTCATTTCCCTAACGATGGAATAGACGGCAAGTCCTTTCTCCGTAGGGACGAGCGACTTCTTTTGGCGCACCATGTACTCGCGTGCAAAGAGGGTTTCGATGATGGCGGCACGGGTAGCGGGCGTGCCGATACTGCAATCCTTGAGCTGCGCACGCAATTCTTCGTCCTCCAACTCTTTGCCCGCCGTCTCCATCGCTGCCAACAGCGAACTTTCCGTGTGCAGGGGCTTGGGCTTGGTCGTTCCCTGTGCCAAGGAACAAGCGCAGAGCGGAAGTTGCTTACCTTCCTCCCATTGAGGGATGATGATGCCTTCTCCATTCTCCCGGCTTTCCCGTTCTTCGGCTTCCGCCTGCTCCTTGTCTTTTTTTTCTGCTGTTTTTGAGGATAGCACGCCAACCCTCTTCTTTGATAATTTCACCTTTGAGGATAAACTTCACATCCTCGCAGGCGGCAGTAACCGTACTGACATCCTTCACGCATCGGGCGGAGAAGGCTTCGAGCATACGTCCGACTATCATATCGTAGATGACTACTTCCTCTCCAAACATGTCTATCGGCTTCTTGCCCGTAATGAGCAGGGCGTGGTGGTCGGTCACTTTCTTGCCGTCCACCGAATGCGCATTAAGTTCGGTCAGTCGGCGGGCATGGACACCCCAGACGGGATGGTCGTGTAAAAAGGCTATCAGGGCAGGTATTTCGGCAAAGACATCTTCGGGAATATATCGGCTGCCCGTGCGAGGATAGGTGATGTATGCCTTCTCATAGAGTTTCTGCGCCAAGGAAAGGGTTTGTTCCGCCGAATAGCCGAACCGGCTGTTCGCTTCTTTCTGTAAAGTGGTCAAATCATACAGAAGCGGTGGCTCCTGCTTGGTCTCCTTGCGCACAATCGTTTCTACAGTGGCATAAGGAGCCTGTTTGAGTTTATCATACAGGGCGGTGGCTTCTACCTTATCGAACCAGCGGTCGGCGGAGGAGAAACGGAAACTCTCATCACCTTCCTTTACGGCAAGGCTGAGTTGCCAGAATGGCTGCGGCTCGAACTTCTTGTTCTCCAAGAAACGGGAACAGACCATACAGAGGGTCGGAGTCTGCACCCTGCCCAATGAATAAGTGCCTCGTCCTGCCGCAATGGATATGGCTTGGGTGGCATTGATGCCCACTAACCAGTCGGCTTCGCTGCGGGCACGGGCGGCATAATAGAGATTGTCATACGCCGCTCCGCTTTGCAGATGGGCAAGTCCCTCTTTGATGGCTTTGTCCGTCAAGGAACTGATCCATAGGCGGTCGAAGGGTTTGGCGATGCCGAGATACTCATAGATGAACCTGAAGATCAACTCACCTTCCCTTCCGGCATCGGTGGCTACGATAATGCCTTCGCACGCTCGGAAGAGTTTTTCGATGATTTTGAGTTGGGCGACTGCTGCAGCGTCGGCTTTATAGCCTTTACCCTCTTTGATTTGACGGGGAATAAGGGTAAAGACGGGAGGAAGAATCGGCAGGTTCTCTTTGTGGAAACCTTTGATGCCGTAGGCTTCGGGCATGGCTGCCGTTATCAGGTGTCCCAATGCCCACGTGACGGCATAGCCGCCTCCTTCGATATAACCATTCTTCTTGTTGGTTGCCCGAACGACACGGGCGATTTCACGAGCTACGCTCGGCTTTTCTGCTATGATGACTTTCATTTGTTCTTACTTTTTGGATATTAGTGGTGGCGGATTACATTTTCATTCCCTTGGAACGTTTCTTCTCTTCTTCTTTTTGTTCTTGCCCAGCGGTAGGCTCTGTCTGTCCCTGCTTGAGCGGTTCATTCACCTGCTTGGTTGCCTCATTGGTCTTGCCTTCGGAATTGACGGTGACCTGCGTGCGGGAGCATTGTCGGGAATAACCTCTTTGGCTTGGGACTTGTCGGGATTCCATTTGAGGAAGTCGAACTTGTTCTTCTCGAAGTTCGGGCGTACATAGGCATTGAAAGGCTCTCCCTTCTTGTCGATAAGCCCGGTCATATAGACCGTCTGACCTGCTTTGAGCTTCGCTTGCTCTTCGGGAGAGATGTCGTGTCCCAGCATCTTCTTGGGGACACGCAATTCTTTCTGCTCTGCCTGTTCCTGTCCTTCGGAGGCTTGGCTTTGGCGTTGTTTCTGTTTGAGAGAGCCGAAACGAAATTCAATCGACCGCTTGTCGGCATTGAATTGAAGGTTGGCATTGAAGTGCTTTCCCGTTTTGGAAGTCATGCCCTCCACGTAGATGCTTCTGCCTTCCGAGAGTTCCTTTTTTTGCTCATCGCTCAGCTTCACGCCCTTGATTTCATCGGGGATGCGTACCCGGTCGGCACTCAGGGCGATGATGTCGTTCGTCAGGCGGTCAATACTCACGAAACTGCGGGTCGGCTCATCTTTGCCGGGGAAGGTCAGCTCCACGGTGCGACCGAGATTACCCGTTTCCCTGAGGGCTTTCTTGTCCTCGTCGGTGAAGGTATGCCCGAAGAACTCGCGCTCCAATTGCGGCTCCTTGCGGATGGCGGGGACGACGGGGATAAACATACCGTCTCCGGAGGCTTTCAGGGAAAGACGGGCATCGGTGTAAAGGGAGACTTCTCCGATTTTGATTGCGATGGGAATAAGCGGAGTCTTGCGGTATTGAAGCAGGTCATCAAGATGCTTGCCCTTTTCGAGACTCTCACGGCTTACGCCCATCTGCTCGAACTGCTCCCACTTCACCTTGTCGGGGTCAATGCCTTGGAAGGACTGTTTCTGTTCCCCTGCATAGTCCGCAGGATTGATACGGGCAGAGTCCAGCATCTCCTTATTGGAGGGGACATCCGGTGCTTTGAGCATCTCCGAGAGTACGCGTGCACTGGCAACGGCACTCTCAAAAGGCACTTTGAAGAAGTTCAGCGGTGTGAGATGCTTGAACTGCCGCATGAAGTTGGAAAGAAAGTTCTCCAGCGCATTGCCGTGCTTGTCGAACTTCAGGAAGCTCTGTTCATGCTCGGCGGTAGGCGGAACGGTTTTCAGTCCGCCTTTCTCGTCCGTACCTGTGACGGCTTTGAGATTTTCGCCCTTTTGATCCTTGACCAAAAGGACTTCTTGGTCTTTGATTTTTTCGTCCATATTACAATGTTTTTAATGACACCAACAGCGGTGCACGGACAAAAGTAAACCAAAGAAACCATGTATGTTAGAGGTATTGGATAACTGCGTACTTGTGGCTTCGATATGGATAGAAGTGGCATTACAAAAAAGAAAATACCGAACGGGACATGTGCGTGAACATGTCCGTTCGGTAGGAAATCGTATTTAATGTAACACGAATTGTATTTGTTTGTGAATGAGATGATGCTGTACCACACGAGTGCTCTATAAATGCATACCACGAGTGGGGTATAAGCACATCCTGTCTATGGAGTATGAAAGCGGTTTCGCACAAGAAGAAACAACCGATAAATTCGTCGAACTCACGTTAATGTAAAACGCTGTTATCTGCGACTTATGTGGGTTCAAATGCCGATTCCTCTGCGATAATCCATAGGCGTGACTCCGTACATCTTCCTGAAAGCACTATAGAAATTGGGCGTATGCTCGAAACCGCAACGGTCGGCAATGTTCTCAATCGTAAGTCCGGGCTTAGTCTCCAACAGGTTTCGTGCCCTCTGCATCTTTATCTTCAACATGTACGTGGCGGGGGAGTCGCCTGTAATGGCAACGAGCTTCCGGTGCAGCTGGCGTGGGCTCATGCATAGTTTCTCTGCCAGCGTGTTCACATCCAAGTGCCGTTTGTCCAAGAGCTGATAGATGAAATCGACCACCTTGGCAAGGAAGTGTCGCTCTACATCCGTGAGTTTCTGCTCCTTGTCCGTATCGGCACTATTGCTGAACTTGTCACGCAGATGGCGATGACGGTCGAGCAACTTCTCCACCCTTGTCCGCAGCTCGTCTGCGTTGAACGGCTTGGCGAGGTAGGCGTCGGCCCCTGCTTCTAATCCCTTTATTCGTTCTTCCTCCGTGATCTTTGCCGTAACGACGATGATAGGGATATGGTTGATGATTTCGTTTCCCCGTACCTGCCGGCACACTTCCAGACCGTCCATGCCGGGCATCATCAGGTCGGTGATGATGAGGTCGGGTACCAGGTTGAGTGCCTTTTCCATTCCTTCCCTGCCGTTGGCGGCATAGGAAACGGCATAGCGGTCGGCAAACAGCGAACCGATATAGGCGGCGATGTCGCGGTTGTCCTCAATGACAAGCAGATGACACTGGCTGTCCTCGCCTTCGCTGTCGGCAGGCGTTGTCTCGTTTTCGGGCAGGAGCGGAGAGTTATCAATCGTTGTAATACCCATATCTCGCTTGCTGTCATTGTGAATCGGTACATGGATATGGAATGTCGTGCCTTTTCCAACCGTGCTCTCTACCGTGATGGAGCCTTCCACTGCGTCGATAATCTGCTTGACGAGTGCCAGCCCCACACCCGTACCGATGTTTCGCGCATCGGTCTCTGCCTGATAGAAAGGTTCGAAGACATGAGACAGTGTCTCCTTGTCCATTCCCTCGCCCGTATCGGCTACATCCAAGAAAAGGCAATTGCTTTCGCGCCATACCGACACGCTTACCTTTCCGTATTCAGGCGTGAACTTGAAGGCATTCGAGAGCAGGTTGTTCATTACCTTGCTCACATAGTCGGGTACGAAGTCCATCTCCACCGCCTCTTTGGCAAGGAAGTGCAGGTCTATGTTACGGCTGCGGGCATAGTCACGGTAGGTCTCTATAATCATTGTGAGATGAGCCGTAATGTTGCCGTTGCACCAATCGGGATTGCCCACGGAAGATTTGATTTTCGAGATGTCCAGAAGCTGGTTGATGAGCGTGAGCAGACCCTTACCCTGCCGTTCGATAGTCCGAGTGCTTTCCCTGACCGCTTCCGTTTCGGCATCTTGCAGGTCGTGACTCAGTCCGAGTATCACGGTGAGCGGTGTACGGAATTCGTGGGTGATGTTGGTAAAGAAGTTTTCTCGCAAGGCCGACAGTCTTTTCAATGCCAGGTGGCTGCGGCGGCGCAATCGGTTGGTATAAAGTACGATTGCCAATACTCCTGACAAGGCGAGCAACACAGCTCCCAGAATAGCAAAGCCGACATAGCGCGTCGCCCGTTCCTGTTCCAGCTTGTGCCGTGCCTCGTTCATCTCCCTCGCCTGCCGGTTGCGCTCGATGTTCAGGCTCGTGTTCTGGATGCGGTTCACCTTTTCCATGTTCAGCACACTGTCTTGCAGGACGGTAGCCTGCTCGTAGGAGGACAAGGCCGTACGGTAGTCGCCCGTCCGTTTATAGTGCTTGTAATATAAGGTATGGATTTCCGTCAGATGCTCCGGCGACTTGATGCGTTCGGCTATCGCTTTCGCCTTGCCGAGATATTCCATCTCCTTTGCGTTGTTGCCGGTGGTATGGTAGATGTCCGCAAGGGCAATGAGCGAATTCAGGGCATGCCATTCGTCCTTTGAGGCTTTCATCAGGCGGTAGGCGGTTTCGTATTCCTCGGTTGCCTTGTCGTATTGCCGTGCCTTCTTGTAGAGCGAACCGAAATAAGTGTGGCAGAGCGATATGCCGAGTGTGCTGCCCGCTTCTGTGTTGAGTGCCATCGACTTGCGGTAATACACCCAAGCCGAGTCGATTTGCCCGCGATACTCGAAGATGGAACCGAGGTTAGCGTAGTTGATGGCTTGCCCCAATGTACTGTGTAATTGCTGCTCGACTTTCAATGCAAGGCGCAACGCACTGTCGGCACGCTCGTAGTTGCCCAGTGTCATGTAGATGTTGCCCAGTCCGTTGAGCGATATTGCCCGGTTTTTCTTAGCGGTGAACGAGGTGTCGGCGCATTCCTCGCTGAGCGTCCATGCACGGTAATGATATTCCTGCGCCACGTCGAGCACGCCCATCCGCCGGTAGTCGGTGCCGATGTTGTTCAGCGTCTGCACCCATTCAAGCGTATCGCCGATGGCTTCCGCCTGTTGCTGCCCCTTGCTGTGTACGTTCAGGGCTTCCTCGAAGCGGCTCTCGTTGCGCAATGCCTTGCCCCATTCCCGCAGGGCGATGATGCTGCCGAGCCTGTCGCCCTCGCTTTCCAACCGCTTTTGCAGCGAGGCGAGTGAATCGATGCCATGGGTGGAGCGCACGATGCTGTCCGCCACCTTGCGTTCGTCAGGGGTGAATGACACAGGCTTCCTCCCGCACGAAACAAGTAGAAAACAAACTGAAATAAACGCCGTTAACGCGCTTAAAATCAAACGGAGGCTTTTATTTCCCCCCCCCGTTTCACTAAAAGGCTCGTAGAGAGGCTGTAAGGAGGCTTTAAGGCTATGTTCATGGTGCTGCATAAGTATAACATTTTATATTTATTCATAAGTGTGTTTATTGTCGGGTCAACCATTCGGCGGCAGGAACCATACGGATGATATGTCCGTTCTTCTCCACCTCACGGTCTTCGTCGAAGTTGATGAGAAGCAGGTTCTCGCAGTGGAATTTCGTGGCGGCTTTCAGCAGGGCGTTGATCTCACGGTTCAGGGTCTTCTCTGCACTGATGTCGTAGGATACCTGCACCAGTTGTTCCACCTTGCCGCCCTTGGCGATGACGAAGTCCACCTCCCATTGCTTGTCACGGTAGTAGAACACGTCGGCATATTCAGGGCGGTAGCGGCGGAGCAGTTCCACATAGACCACATTCTCCAGTCGCCATCCCGTGTTCTCGGTGGAGAAGGTGCCGCTGCGCTCCGACACGAAAGCCACGTCCACGACATACACTTTTTCGTTTCGTACGCGTTCCCGGCTCTTGTAGGAGAACTTGGGAACACCCAGAAGCAGGAATGCTTCCTTCAGATAGGAATAGTAGTTTTCTATGGTATGGTTCGATACGCCGAACATATTGGCAAGATCCGTAGCCACGAACTCCTGACAGAAATTGTCGGCAAGGTAGATTGCCATCCGCCGGAGCACCTCCACATGTCGCAGGCGGAACCGCCGGGCAATGTCGTTCTTGATGATGGAATTGAGCAGTGCCTCTATATATCCCCGTTTGTTCTGCTCGTTCAGCAGTTCGGGAAAACCGCCGTCCGTCAGGTATTCATGCAGGGCTTTTTTGCGCAGGGCCTTGGACTTGGTGGAGAGGGAGCGGAGCTCCACACCGCGCATCGTGGCATATTCGGCAAACGAGAACGGATAGAGCTCCACCTTGTTGTGCCGTCCCGTCAGGTGGGTGGTCAGTTCGCTGCTCAGCAACTTGGAGTTGGATCCCGTGACGAACAGGTGCACTTTCTGGCGAAGCAGCCGATTGACAAACAGCTGCCAGCTCTTGATGTTCTGCACCTCGTCGAGGAAGAGATACTTGAAATCGCCGTATAGCTGATACAAGGCATCGAGCACGCGGTCGAAATCTCCAGTCTCCAGCCCTGTCAGTCGGTCGTCGTCGAAGTTGGCGTAGGCAAATTCCACTCCCTGCTGCCGTATGAACTTCTCGCACAGGGTGGATTTTCCGCTTCGCCGCACACCTATCACAATCTGGGCAAGGTTGCTCAACGGCGAGAGCTGCCCTTCCTCCATCCTGTCGCACAGCAGCGACAGGTCGTGTGACAGCAATTCTTCCTTTTGGTCGGAAAAGATGGTTATCAGTCTTCTTGCATCCATGTTATCATGATGTTTTAACTGCCTGCAAAGATAGCGAAAAGTTCCATAATCCGCAATACGATACCGAGAAAACTTCCATAATTCGCCAAACATTTCTTTTATCGGCTCATTGTCTTCTGCTCCTAAATCAATCATAAAATGCGAAAAGACCTGTCTCTGAGCCCCAAAGTACCCATCTCTTAAAAGATGTAAAACTATTCATGGGTTTCTTATGAGTATCAGTGAGTTACAAGCCTGAAATGTCCGATTAGAATAATTGGGGCAGGTGCAGAATGTCCGATTAGAATAGTTTTTTGTCCGATTAGCATAGTCCCCTCCCATCGTTTCATCTTTAATTTCGCAACAGAAAAACAGATGAGCTATGAACCAAACAGAAAGAAAAATACAATCGGAAGAACGACGGCGGAAGTCCGATGAGGTACAGCGGTTCTCGAAAGACCGAATGCAACTCCTTGACACCATCCGCGAGATGATAGACATTGAGTTCGAGCGCCGCGGAGTGAAAACCGAGGGCAACCCTCATCCCGAGAATCCTCCGCCCGAGGGCACGGGACGAGAGCCTCCTGACCGCAAGCCACCCCGCCGCTCCCTCTGGCAACGGCTCATGGGTATCTTCACAAGCGGCCTATTATAATTATGTGAGACAAGACGATAATATCATTAACTCTTTTATTTTAATTCAAGCAACAAGTATGAACAAAAGACGAACGAAACCGCTCATTCCGCCGCTCAGCGGCCGATGGGCACGAGTGGGTCTCTGCGTCCTGTTCTCCGCAACCGTAACCGTCGGCGCGCAGGCGCAGGCCACAGACGGGGGCGGAACACAGCCGCCGCGAGACCAAAACAGCGAGCTGCGCACCCGCACCTGGAGCATCTACGCCCAGGGCGGACTGTCGTGGGCAAGCGACGTGTGGTATCAGAACCTCGATGCCAAACGCAGTTACAAACAGTCGCCCGCCGTGGGCGGCGGCATCGACTTCACCATCCGCCCCTGGGTGCGTGTAGGTGCCGAGTATCTCTGGTCGCGCTACCGCCGCGAGCAACGCTTCTCCACGCTCGACACCAAGACGATGCCCGTCAAGGTGTATGGCAACTACCTGATGAACTACCACAACGCCAAGCTGGGCGTAGGCTTCAACCTGATGGAGCTGTGGCCCTGCCGCCGCGCGCAGTGGCTGAACATCTGGCTGGGCACGGGCGTAGGCTACACCTTTGCCAAGGGCAACGAGTACGGCATCTACATCAGCAACACGCAGACACAGGGCGGACAGACCACGCCCATTGGTGACGGTACGACCATCGGCAACGACTCGGAGATAACCATCACGGGTAACGTGCGCACGACGAACCGCCACGAGAAGTTCAACACGCTCTACGTTCCCGCCTCGCTCCACATCGAGGCCGACGTGAGCCGTCGCTTCACCCTCGGACTGAAAGGCGAGGCGGACTGGCTTCTCAATCGCAAGGACATCGCCCCGAAGAACCTCATTTTCGCCCTTGCCACCGTACGCTACAACTTCGTGGCGAGCCGTGCCAAGGTGCAGCGAGCCTACTACGAGGGCGAACTCTCCGCGCTCAACGATCGCATGAACGCCCTGCAACGGGACGTGGCAACGGAAAAGGCACGTGCCGAACGCGAAGCGGCAGACCGCCAACGGGCAGAGCAGCAGCAGGCCGAACTGCAACGCCGCCTGACCGACTGTGAAGAGAGACAAGCAGAGTCTCCCGCCACCGTGCAGCCCTCGCACTTCGTGCAGTTTGCCCACAACAGCTCCTATATGAGCCGTGAGGAAGCTGAACACCTCAAAGCCTTTGCCCGCAGCGTGCGCGGTCATAGGCTTACCCTCGTGGCCGAGGCCAGTACGCCGGGCGCAGACGGCTACAACCAGCAGCTCTCCGAGCGTCGCCTGGCCCGTGTGGTAGAGGCACTCGTAAGGGAGGGCTTCGACAAGGCCGACCTGCACCCGCAGACAGCCATCGGCGAGCGCAACGGCAAGCCTGCCGCCGAAGGGCGCAGGGTAACCATAAAGGTAGAAAAGCAAGCAACAACAATGTAAACAATCCATTAAAATCATAGTAAGATGAAACGAATCAAATCCATTCTGTTTGCCATCGCCATGCTGTTGGCAACACCTGCGTTCTTCACCTCGTGTCAGGAGGACGCACCCGAGATTAATTACACGATGAACGTATCGGTAATCAACGACTTCACCAAGGTGGTGGAGGCCATCAACAACGGCTTCCTGAAGAACGAGGAAGCAATAAAGAAGCTCACCGAGGCCATCGACAAGATGAATGCCGACCAGCAGACCAAGCTGCAGGTCATCATTGATGTGCTCAACTCCGTGAACGCCACGCTCGAGACCAAGCTCGCAGCCA
>NZ_KV817485.1:0-1535 GCF_001814685.1 Prevotella sp. HMSC077E09
GCTAACCCAAAAACGGTTGCTAAACGATACATGATTTGACATAAAGTCGTACCTTTGCATTATGAATTGTTACAGCAATATAAATATGTATGAAGGCCTCGTCTCATATTTCCTTCCATCAGGTATTCTTGAGTATTTCGAGGTGACAGACTTCGCAGAGGTTTCAACCATGGACAAAGATGTTTTGTATACAACCGAACTCCATATCTATCTTGATGAACGTGATAACCGTACTCCCGACATGAAAGCGGCCATAAGCGATGGCTTTGTCGATGAGTCATGTTTGTTGGATTTTCCTGCCCGGGACAAGAAAACGGTTCTTCATGTACGCAGACGCCGCTGGACAATGCCTGACGGCATAACCAAATCCGTAGATCTCGACAAGAAGATACATCTGAAGCATCCCGGCACGCGATATTCAAAAGACTTCGCGCTTTTTTTAAAGAAAGCGGATGGATGATGAGACGATAACCGCCCGTCAGATAGGCTATACGTACATGATCAACAGCTCCACATTGGCGAAGAGGTATAAGGACACCCTAAGTGACTTCGAGACGTGGGAGCAGAAAGAACATGCCTCTGAGTGGATTCTGCTTCCGCAAAACGTTGGCAGAGAACATGGCATAGACGAGACATCCCTTCAGGGTGAGCTGTACACGATTGTCCACAACAAGGATGCCCATGGCCGCAAAGGTGCAATCGTCGCAGTTGTCAAGGGAACCAATCCTGCGGATGTGTTACGAGTACTCATGCAACTTTCTGCTGATAAGCGGGAAATGGTTGGGAGTGTTACAATGGATCTTTCCGACTGCATGCGTGCCATAGTCAGAGAGGCATTTCCGAAAGCAATAGCCATACGAGACTGCTTCCATGTTGTTAAACGTGGCGGAGAGGGATGCGAGGAGATACGCTTACGCCTGAAAAGGGAGGCTGTCAAAGATCTCAATAGGAAAAGGACAGAGTTCCGTAAGACACTCGGACGATTGGCTGAACAGAGAAAGGCATACCGCCAGAGGATGAGAGCAGTGCATGGGAAGAAGTGGAAGAAAAGCAAGCGTGGCAAGAAGCCACAGAGATTAAATACTCGCTTTGAACCTCCCAGACTTGAAAACGGGGAAACACTCGTGGAAGCACTAACCCGATGCAGCAAGCAGCTATCCATGAGCCGTGAGAAATGGAGCGCAACACAAGAAAAACGTGCGAAGATTCTGTTTGCACTCTATTCGAAGCTGGAAGAAGCATACCGCCATATTAACTCTCTCAGGGCCATATTCAGGAACAGAAACCTCACCAAGGAAACTGCAAAGCAGAAATTTGAAAAATGGTATGGAGAAGTGACTGCATGTACTCTTCGAGAAGTGAAGTCTGTACGTGAATACCATCAAATTCTATGAAGACGAGATACTCAACTACTTTATTGATTGGCAGACAAACGCCTCTGCCGAATCTCTTAACTCAAAGATCAAATGCTTCCGGGCACAAGTAAAGGGAGTAAGAGATATACCGTTCTTCATGTATCGTTTAGCAACCGTTTT
>NZ_KV817486.1:0-293 GCF_001814685.1 Prevotella sp. HMSC077E09
GGTAGTTTCAACTACCAAATGCGAATTTACTTAAGTTTTTTGTAAAAAACAAATTTCGGTGTCCTAAAGTTAAGTTTCTTCCTGGGTCTGTCATTTAATTTGGCTTCTATTGCGGCAATATACTGCGTTGAGAGTTTGTTTATATTACATCTTTTATCGATATACTGCCTGATTAGCATATTCAGATTTTCTACAGCTCCCTTCTGCCAGGGACAGTGTGGATGTGCATAATATACGCTGCATCCTAAAGATTTTTCAATGTCCTCATACTGCATAAACTCCGGTCCGTTGTC
>NZ_KV817487.1:0-7971 GCF_001814685.1 Prevotella sp. HMSC077E09
AGTCAGCGTCGCTCATCGGCTGCCCCAGTGAGGACACTACCTGTTTGCGTTCCGCCAAGATTTCCATTGCAGGCAAGTCGGCCGAACCTCCGCTTATATTACTGCCCATACTCTGACCTTTGTTCGTTGACGTTTGCCCTTTACCCTCGGTAAAGTCATTACCCAAAGATGGTGCAGCGGCAGAAGCCTTGGGAAGATACTTCGCTGCCATCTGATAGCTCTTTTCCATCAGTGCAAGCTGCCGTTTCTCTTCATTGTCCTCCCTACTATCCTTTTGAGATAGTTCTTTCTTTAGATTATCAATCTCCGAGCGCAAAGCTTCACGCTCCTGCTCGTGTGGGTCGGGAGCGTAAAATGAGTTCAAGAGCCGATTGTTCTCCTCATAGCGATGCATGGAGTTTTCTATCTTTGCCGTAGAAGCAGCCGTTTCTGCACGCTGCTCCTCTGATGGAGCAGTGTTCTGTGCAAAATAGTCCGATAGCCTGCCCATCTCCTCACGGGTCTGTTCCTCCTCGTGTGCCTTGTCGCCCAATTCATAGGCTTTGAGCTTGTTATCCGTCAGTTTTTCTGTCGTTGCCTGCGGGATGCTGTCATTGAGTCCCTGCTCCGCTGCAGTCTTATCCTTGCCCGAAGGTGCGAAGATAAACCACATCGAGAGGGCAAACAGCAGTCCCAGTCCTCCGAAGACCAAGCCTTTCTTCATTTGTTCCTTCTGTTTATTATCCATTTTCCTTGATTGTTTGATGATGTTGTAGGTAAAAATTGCCGTGTAACTCTTGTAAGGTGCTGTCTGTCCGTATGGGACTGTCCATCAGCTTTCCTGTGGGGATGGGTAGTTTCTCCTTCTTTGGAGGAAGGAAAAACTGCGCTATCATCCAGAGCGAGCACAGCAGATAGATGAAACTCAGCCCATAGACGATTTCCTTTCTCTGCCTTATCGTGAGCCGTTCACACCGATGGCGAAGCCATAGGTGAAAGCGCAGATAGTGACGCGAGAGTAAAAAGTTTCTTTTTCTTGCCATAACCTTATCGTTTATAAGTCTGTATGTCTCTGTTCTCCTTGACGAGGAAGTTCTCCATCAGGAAGCCCTGCGGATTGTTATCCGAACGAACAGAGTTCTGCAGCGTGCAGGTCGTAACAAGACTGCGCTCTGTAACATTACTCTGACGGACGATAAACTCCCGTGCATAGGTCGTTACCGCATAAGGGTAAGTATTAAAGTTGCAGTGAATAGAGTCCACCTCTATGCGCTGATTGACATTACCCGATATGGCACGGTTATAATAGCCCTTCTCTGCCAAGTCTTTGTAATAGTTGAAAGCCGACTTGTCACACAATACAAAGGCACGTTCCATGTTCTTTTCGATGGCATCCTTGTCAGGCGCAATGGTAAAGAACAGCTCATGGAAGCGACGTACATGCTCCCTTGCCTCTACAGGGCGGTTACGACTTGCATCCTGACTGAGGGCAAGCATGAGTGACTTTCCCTGGTCAAGCACATAGATTTTCTCCCGTTGCTCCTTGGCGAAGCTGTACGAGGCATAGAGGGCATAACCGCTTATCGCCACGCAGACGATAGCAAAGACAAAGGCGTATAGTCTTATCTGTCTGAATGAAGTCTCGATATTACCAAGTGATTTGAATTCCATTTCTTTTTCCTTTTATAGCTGTTGATTTATTAAGCATTATTGCTCCATTTCTATTTTCCTTTGAGCAGTGCACCCTTGATACGTCCACCGACATTTCCGATGACCGACCCGGCACCTGCTGCGGCATATCGTCCGCCCGTGTAGGCACTTTGTGCACCGCGCTGTGCAGCTTGATTGACATTGCGACCATAAGAGCCGATACCGCCTCCTGCTTCGATAATCCAGCCTGCAACGGTGGGAACGCAGAAGTAACCCACGATACCGATAAGGAAGAAGACGATGTAGTACCACGTCCCCGAATCAGGCAGGTAGTTGGGGTCACTGAGCGCTTCGATGTCCTTCTGTACCATCAGCACCTGTATCTTCGTAAGCAGTGCCGTAAGGATAGAGCTGACAGGCAGCCACAGGTAGACAGAGATATAGCGTGAGAACCAAGCCGTGAGCGAACCCGACAACCCGTCCCATACGGCAATGCCGAAGACTATCGGACCGAGAATGGCAAGAACGATGAGTATGAAGGTGCGCAGTGTGTCAATGATAAGTCCTGCAGCATGGAACAGCAGCTCCATGAGGTCGTGCACCATCTTCATCACCCACTGCTTGGTCTGATAGGCAGCACGCTCGGCATACATCCCGGCAATGGTAAGAGCGTCTTCGGGGCCGATGATACCCATCTCCTCAATTTTCTGGTCGAACTTCTCGTTGGAGACAAGGTAGGCTGTTTCAGGATTCCTAAGGTAGGCTTCCTCTTGCAGCTTGTCCCGCTTGGCTGTAAGTTCGGCAAGGTTCCCCTCCTGCTGGTGTACCATCATCTCCGTTCCCTGCACTACAGGCGAGAGAACGGCATTCATCGTACCGAGTACGACTGTCGGAAAGAACATGATGCAAAAGCCCAGCACGAAGGGACGCAGCAAGGGAAAGACGTCTATCGCCTCGGCACGGGCAATGGAAGCCCATACCCGAAGAGCAATGTAAAAGAGTGCACCCAAGCCCGCAATGCCTTTGGCAATGCCTGTCATCTGGGCACAGAGCGGCATCATCTCGTCATAGGTTGAGTGGAGCAGCTCATGTAAACTGGCAAAATCCATAAGCAAGTGTGTTTAGATGTATGAATGACTAATTACCAAAACCTGCTTGCCGTATTGCCGTAGAGTGCCTTGACGGAGGCAAGATTGTTCTTCTCACGGGCACGGACGTAACTTACGGAGATGTTCTTCCTTGTATAATACGACACGAGCGAGCGGTTTTCCCTAAGTGTGGTATAAATGCGGTCGATGGCCTGCATGCGCTCGTGGTCGTTCATCGAGAGAACACCCGACTTGACGATGGACTTGAGTTCCTTGAGACTCTCACCACTCTGTTCCAAGAGCTTGGCATAGCCCGAAGCCATCGCAGCGAGTTCCGAAGGGCGGAAGTTCTTGTCCGAGAGCATTTTCTTATACGAGGTGACGTAAATCTCAGAGATGTCGCCCACCATCAGGATACACTCCTTGACCTTGTAGGCATCTCCGATGAGATTGTTCACCTTCTTGAGGGCATCGTAATACTTCTTGGTGTCGTTGTAGAGTTTTTCCACCTCCTTAAAACCGTCAAGGGTGTTCTTCACCGTCTTGGAGGCGGTGGCTATCTCCTTGACCGAATTGACGATGTTGCCGGCGAAGTTACCGGGGTCGGTTACTACCCACTGTGCGTGGGCCTTTCCGCTGAATAAAAGGACGGTGCCCATCAGCAGCATTAAAATTCTTGTTCTCATTGTTCTTTTTGTTTATGATGTGAATACGATGTTTGTCTGAATGTCCACTAAGGGATGTCTATTCAGCTTGCTGTTATATAGAGAAGTTGGACAAGTTAGTCCAAGTCTTTGGACACGACTGTCTAATTGATTGGACACGTTTGTCCAATTGCTTATCCACGTTTGGAGAATTATTTGTCTACGTTTGGCTAAACCAATACATTCTTTACATGTCTTGTCCGATTAACGATTTCGTGCAACCCGTTTCTCTTGTGCAAGCTGTCGGATAGCCGCCTCAATGTCGCCACCGAGCTGTGCAGCCCTGTTCATCACTTCCACCTTCTCGGTTTCCTCCGTGGTGTAGGTGAGATACTCCTCCATGCTCACTTCCGTAGCATAGACTGCACTCTGCATACCGCCCAAGCCTATCCACACCTCCTTGTAGAGTCGGTTCGGGTCGTTGTTCTGGTTGATGGAGAGAATCTGGCTCTTTTCCTTTTCAGACAAGCCGAGCATCGCCTGTATGCCGTCGAACTTGGTCATGTACTTGCGCTGGTCGAGCAGTATCTTGCAGTCGGAGTTGTTGATGATGCTCTCCTTGACGATGGGTGACTGGATGATGTCGTCCACTTCCTGCGTCACGACAATGGCTTCCCCGAAATATTTTCTCACCGTCTTGTGTAGGCTAAGCACCCAGCGCCTTATCATATTTCTGTGGTAAGTTTCCAAATGCTCGCCCCCGAACCGGACTTACACCTCTCAGCGTATCCGGCTCTCCACTAATTTCAGTCTATCTTTCCGTCATGTATCTTCTTGTGACAACTCCTGCACACGGCAATCGTCTTGCGTTTGCGGGCAATCATGTGTCGTTCCCAGCTTTCCTTACCCTGCAAGTTTTTTAGTTTTCTTACATGGTGCATAACAAGGTCGTCTGTCGCTCCACATAATTCACACTCACGGGCTTTCAGTCTTTCAACAAGGCTTGTCCGCCCCGCAGTATAAATTGTTCGTGGCATAATGTCACATTCCGATTTATAGGTGGGCTTCTTTCGTTTGAAGCCACCGTCGTAAAAGTATCTTTCCTTTACACCTGTTTTAGTCATGTGTTTTATGATAAACCTACCGTTCTTACGATATTTTTTGTTTACCTCACGTGTGCGGCACTTGTATTTGCCTGCAAACGTTTTGTACATGCTGTATTCCATGATGTACTTGAAATTATTCAAGGCATGGGCGCAGTTGTTGGCTATGGAGTAATAATTATAGAACCCCACGATTTCCCGATTATAACTATCAAGGATTTCAAGGTCGTCATTGAATATCAGTTCCGATTTACATTTCGGTTTCCATATTTCCTTTCCGTTACGGTTTGTCAGTTCCAAGACTCCCCAATCGAAAAGTTTCTTACGGACAGTTTCCGTACTAATATTCAAGCAGACCCTCTTACCATAGGTTCTTCTTAATGCTCCTCTTTTATCCCGTCTTTGGTCGTTGGATTTTCTTACAGTAATTTCATATCCGAGAAACTTGGCAGCTCTTTCCGTGTGGGTGACAAGTGTCTTTTCATCAGACAGTTCCAATGCCAGTCTGGCAGCAAGGAAGTTTTTAATATCTTCCTTTATCAGTTGCGCATCCTGCTTGCTTCCGATAATTCCCACGAGAAAATCATCTGCATATCTTGCATATTTCATTCTCCTGTAATCAGCATCCATTTCTTCACCGTTGGGATATTTAGCCCGTCCTTGTTCTATTGCTTTCAGTTCAAGGATTAGCTTTGCCCTTTGCCTTTCGTCTTTTACGGATTTCAATCTTCGCACAATACGTTTTCTTGCATTGCCAAAGTCCATACTTTCTCTACTGAATTTTCGTTTCTTCCCTTTGTCGAATTTGGCTATGTATTCCTTTATATACTTATCCAGTTTGTCAAGGTATATATTAGCCAATATCGGGCTGATGATACCTCCTTGCGGTGTGCCACTGTAAGTATTGCGGAATTGCCATTCTTCAATATATCCAGCTTTCAAAAACTTGCGTATCAATCGGATGAATCGTTCATCCGCAATGCGCTCCATGAGAATATTTATCAACACATCATGGTTTATATTATCGAAGAAGCCTTTTATGTCTCCCTCTACAAACCACTTTGCACCGCTAAACTCCTTTTGGATATGAGTTAATGCAGTATGGCAGCTTCGATTGGGACGGAAACCATGCGAGGTGTATTCAAAATTTCCCTCATATATGGCTTCCAATACCATTCTTACCACTTCTTGTATCAGCTTGTCATTGAAAGTCGGTACGCCAAGAGGTCTTTTCTTACCGTTTTTCTTCGGTATGTACACCCTCTTTGACGGTTGGGGCTGGTACGTCTCATCTTTTAACGTATCAATCAACTTTTCAATTCGTTTCAGGCTCATGTTGTCAATAGTCTGACCGTCCGAACCTTTAGTCATGTTACCCTCTTTGGCATATATGCGCTGATAGGCAACATAAAACATTTCCTCATTGAACAAAATTCTGTAAAGACGTTCGAACTTATAGCTTGCATCCTTACTGTGTTCTGATAGACTGTTTAATACTCTTTCTGGACTTCTCATAATGTCTCTCACATTTTCCGTTAATTGTATTAATAATTAGCTGCTTCCCTTCGCCATGTACAAGGCGTTACCTTGCTCGAACTACTATGGAAGCTCCGTTACCACTCCGAATTTTCATAGGTCAAACCTAATAGCTTTTCGGCACTTCGGGATAGGTAATCCCCGTTTGTTGCATCGTAACTGTTGGCATGATAGATTGTCGGATACGACTTCCGTCCTTTACTCGCTTACTGCGGTTGTGTCGTGATAAGTTCTTGCTACGTTCATACCTTTACACTGAAGTAGTATCACGATATGGCGATTGATAGTTACCTTACGCCATAGCCTCAAGGGGGACCACTCGGACTATCGTTCAATCAATTCGGACTTTATCCTCATATCTATCTTTTCATCTCGCCATTCAGTCGCAGTTTGGTAACTAACTGACTTATGACTTTTCCGACATGCTACACTCCCTGCTCGGTTAAGCTTTCCCGAAACAGATAAGTCGGCTGATGATAGGTTATTTTCAAAGAACACTTTCCTAATCTCTTGCCAAAGAGATGTTTACGATGCAACCTTTACGGGCGCACAAAGATACTTGATGTAGTCTGCCATGTTTGCCGAAGCAATCGCCTTCCACGCTTCCTCAATGAGTATCATTTTTCTGATACCTTTCAATCGGCGCATCTTGTTGATGAAGGCTTCCATGATGATAATCGTTACCACAGGAAAAAGGTCTTTATTATCCTTCACTTGATCGATTTCAAAGACGATAAAGCGTTTGGAGAGTAGGTCGATATTCTTGTCCGAGTTCAGCAGGAAATCATATCGACCGCCTTTGTAGTATTGCTTCAATGTCGTTAAGAGGTTGTTGATGTTGAAGTCCGAGAGCGTTACCTTGATGTCACGCTTTTCCATATCCTTGCGGTACACGTCCCGCAGATACTCATAGAAGGTATTGAAACAGGGCGTAACGCTATGGTCAGTACATATAAGCTCGATATAGGAGTTTACGGCTGAACCAAGTTCACCAGCTTCCGTCTTAGTGATATGCTCATCGGCACTCTTCCAGAGCGTGAGCAGCAGCGTACAGATACTCTCCCTTTTCTCCACGTCGAAGAAGTAATCATCCGTATAGAAAGGGTTGAAGGAAATCGGACTTTCATTGGTATAGGTGAAATACACGCCGTCCTCGCCCTTGGTCTTGCGGTGGATAAGTTCACACAAGCCTTGATATGAGTTACCCGTATCGACCAAGAGGACGTGCGCTCCCTGCTCGTAATACTGGCGTACCATGTGGTTGGTGAAGAAAGACTTGCCACTGCCCGAAGGACCCAAGATAAACTTGTTACGGTTGGTAATGACTCCCTTTTTCATCGGTAAATCCGATATATCCAAGTGGACAGGTTTTCCAGAAAGGCGGTCTGCCATCTTGATGCCGAAGGGAGAGAGCGAATCCTTATAGTTTGTCTCTGCCGTAAAGAAGCAGAGGGCAGGCTCGATGAAAGTATAAAACGACTCTTCAGCTGGAAAGTCTGCCGCATTGCCGGGAATACCTGCCCAGTAGAGCGTTGCCGCATCAATTGTGTTGTGGCGAGGATGGCATTCCATAAGAGCAAGTGCCGAACCCACATCATTCTTAATCTGGCGAAGTTCTTCCTTATCGCTGCTCCATGCCAGTACGTTGAAGTGGGCACGGATGGAGGTCAGTCCCTGTGAATGGGCAATATTGAGATACTCTTGTATCCATTCCTCATTGATTTGGTTGCTACGGCTGTAGCGTGCCAGCGAGTGCATGTTTCTTGCCTGCTTCTCGAATCGTTCCAAGTTGGCATCGCTGTCCTCGATGAAGAGGTACTGGTTATAGATATGGTTGCAGGGCAACATCAGTCCTACGGGCGAGGCAAAGGAAAGTCGGCAGTCGCTTCGGTCGGTCGATAACCGCTCGTATCGGGTGTCTGTGCTGACCGTTGTCGGTAGGTCATCCGTATCGGAAAGTGTATGCAGACA
>NZ_KV817488.1:0-1489 GCF_001814685.1 Prevotella sp. HMSC077E09
CCTCAAATCCGCAACTAAGCCCTTGAAGGTTCTTATTGCGTTTACACGTCCTCTCATTACTGAATTTGCAGATAATTTGAACTTGAAGCACCCACTTCTGCCTACAATATCCCCTTACCCCACAATGTGACTTGAGGCAATACACAATATCATTCCCATAAGTTGTAGGCACTATCCAAAATCAGTCTGGAAAACATCTGCGTAAGCATAATTACAGGTATAGATATTCAGCACATACCGCCTTGATGTCTTGATCCACTTGGCTGGTACAGAGATAAACCTGAAGACAAACGCTTTTATGCGACTTGTTACATTGAGTCCGAACTTCCTTTACGTCAAGTCTTTGAATAATGGCCTTGTAAAAGTTACGGATAAGTGCTGTAAGAAGAAGGAACACTGTGTTCTCTGCCATGAAGGATTTGGGCAATCTGTCCCACCCGAAACCATTGTTCATATCATCGAAGATACGTTCCTTTTCTCCACGAGGGTTATAGAACTCGACAATTTCTCTTACGGAAGAATCATAGTCGTTAGTCAGGATACAACGGTATGTGTATTCTCCTTCCCAAAAATCCTGCACACCATCCATCCGTTTCTGTCTTTGAATCACAAGTCGATATGCCTTACCTTTCCACTTCTCAACAAGGATAGAGTTCAATTCAAACTCAATGCCATTGATTTCTTCAGTTTTCCAGCCTTTGAGAGCAAAGGTGTCATTGTAGATCGAACTGCAGCGGTTAGCACGGATATAGAAGGACTTGCAGTGTTTTTCTATTTCCTCCACGATTTCCTCGGAACATGATCCACAATCAGCTCTGAAGCGATTGATAATGAGCCCATTCTGTTCAAATCTCTCAAAGAACCTCTTCAGCGTGTCCTTCTGATGGAAACGAACATTTGTGTTACCATCGCTATTCTCTATACCGACTATCAAATCGCCAATAACCGCCACGCCAGGGCGATAACCAAGGAACTTCTTGTATGTAGGCTTTGCATCATACTTCTCTGTCTCTATGAACTGATGGTCGAAATCAACATCATACATCTCACCCTCTTTCAGTTGGCCAGATGCAAATATACAATTGAGCAATAAAGTATTGAGAGTGTCAGCCGTATTGAAATCGTAGGTCTTGCCCATATCTGATGTGTATGAAATGTTTTCTTGCGTCAACTCCTTTATCGCCCTGAGGATAGTATCAGAGCTACAAGTGCGAAGTGTCGGATGAAGTGAGAGGTGGTTCATCAAATGAGTAGTGACATCCTCAATACATGAACCGCCACAGAAGTAGATACTCATGAGAGAACGGATGATTTCGCTGTACTGATAACCGAACGATCTACACCTTAGACCGAGGGTTGAGTCGATGACAGATGATAATGTGGAGTCAAATTGCTCCATGATTGAAAATAATCCCCCAAAAGGAGTGAGTCTCTCAGATTTAATTTGTATCTTCGCCATGTCTATCGTTGGATTCTCTTGTTTTTTTTT
>NZ_KV817489.1:0-1872 GCF_001814685.1 Prevotella sp. HMSC077E09
ACAATCGAAAATGATAAGTAAAAAATAACATCAAATCAAAAGGAACAATGAAGAAAATTATTTTATCAATGGCTATGCTTGCCATGGTGGGAGCAACAGCCACAGCACAGGAAAACAATGATGGCCTGACACCCAACCGTCCACTTACTTCGGGAGAGCTGTTTCAAGGTATGAGCCGTGCCATACCAACGGGACGTGTCGTACTGCCGTATGGTCTGGACGTTACCTTTGACAAGACCGTGCATCTTATCTTCCCTTCTGCTATTCGTTATGTAGACTTAGGTTCGCAGAATATCATTGCAGGAAAGGCAGAGGATGCAGAGAACGTACTGCGTGTAAAGGCTTCGGTGAAGGACTTTGAGACAGAGACCAATATGAGTGTCATTTGCGAGGACGGCTCTTTTTATGCTTTCAACGTAAAATATGCCGATGAGCCGGAGAAGTTAAGTATCGAGATGAAAGACTTTCTTTCCACGACGGAAGGTAGACTGCCAAGCAATCGCTCTGACATTTACTTTAAGGAACTCGGTAACGAGTCGCCCGTATTAGTAAAACTGATGATGCAAACTATCTATCAGAACGACAAGCGTACCATCAAGCACATCGGTGCACAGCAGTTCGGCATGAAGTTTCTGCTTCGTGGCTTGTATGCCCATAACGGCTTGCTGTATTTCCACACTTGTATGGAAAACGATACGAATATGCCGTACTCGGTGGATTTTATCACATTTAAGGTGGTTGATAAGAAGATGGTAAAGCGTACCGCTATACAGGAACAAGTATTACAGCCACTTCGTGCCTATCATCAGGTGATGCAGGTGCGTGGCATGGGTAGTGAACACACAGTGTTTGCGCTCGAGCAGTTTTCTCTGGCGGAAGACAAGCAGCTTGAAGTGACGCTCTATGAGAGAAATGGCGGTCGCACACTGACCTTTTATGTAACGACAGAAGACCTGCAGCTGGCAAAAAAGATTGATAACCTCAAACTGAAATGGTAATGAAAAAGAACAATATCATTTTGACAGTATGCGTTGCGGTGGCCATGACTTTCTGTTTGCCATCGCAGGCACAGCGACTGATACCCAAGCAAAGGGGCGTAGAGGTCGTGGGGAGTGTTCCGCTTATCAAGGGAGAAAAGTTCCTTGCTGCTGGCAATTTCGGCATGGGAGCATCACTCACCCGATATTTGAGTCGTGAGAATTATACTTTTGTTATGGCAGAGTATGAACAGCAGTATATGCCGTACAGAAGTTATAACGTAAAACTCAAAGATGCACTCTTGCAGGTGGGCTATATGCACCCTGTTCTTTCCGACAGAGGCAAGAACGTATTTCTCTATAGTGGCATATCCGCTTTGGGTGGCTATGAGCAGTTGAACGAGGACAAAAGGCTGCTGCCCGATGGGGCAACACTGCTCGACCGTTCCCGCTTTGTCTATGGTGGTGCCGTGCATGGTTCGGTGGAAGTGTTCCTGACGGACAGAATTCTCTTTCTTATAAAGGCGCAGGGACGTTTCCTCTTTGGAACGGACGTGCATCGTTTTCGTCCGGTTGTTTCAGCAGGACTAAGGTTAAACTTTTAAGTAGAAGAAAAGATGAAGAAGATATTGAATACGATTTGGGTAATGGGTGTGCTGACCCTTGCCGTGTTTTGCCTATCTGCTTGTGATAGGGATTTGGATGTTCAGCTGTCTTATCCTTTCACTGTCGAGACGATGCCCGTTCAGAAGGACATCGTCAAAGGACAAACGGCAGAAATCAGGTGTATGCTCAAATGGGAAGGCAACTTTGCCGACACGCGCTACACCATCAGATATTTCCAACCGGACGGGAAAGGCACGCTAAGAATGGACAATGGAGCAGTCTTCAAGCC
>NZ_KV817490.1:0-715 GCF_001814685.1 Prevotella sp. HMSC077E09
GGGGGTAGACGCGAAACCAAGTGATCTACACTTGACCAGGTTGAAGTTCCGGTAACACGGAATGGAGGACCGCACCGATAAGCGTTGAAAAGCTTCCGGATGAGTTGAGTGTAGGAGTGAAAGGCCAATCAAACTTGGAGATAGCTCGTACTCCCCGAAAGGCATTTAGGTGCCGCGTGTGGCGATCTCCGTGAGAGGTAGAGCGACCGATAGGTCAAGAGGGCTTCACCGCCTATCGAGACCTGACGAACTCCGAATGCTCACGGACCGCAGCCATGCAGTAAGGGGGCGGGTGCTAAGGTCCGTCCCCGAGAGGAGAAGAATCCAGACCGCCGTCTAAGGCCCCGAAATTCTGTCTGAGTTAGTCTAACGAAGTCCGGTCCCCATGACAGCTAGGATGTTGGCTTGGAAGCAGCCATTCATTCAAAGAGTGCGTAACAGCTCACTAGTCGAGGGTCCGGGCATGGATAATAATCGGGTATAAGTCAGATGCCGAAGGCGCGGGATAGCAATGTATATTGAAAGTATCGGTAGGGGAGCATACCATGTGCGCAGAATGGTGAAGATGACTGATCCTGGAGCGCATGGTAAAGCAAATGTAGGTATAAGTAACGACAAGAGGGGTAAGATTCCCCTCCGCCGTAAGTCTAAGGTTTCCCGGGCAATGCCAATCATCCCGGGGTAAGTCGGGTCCTAAGTCTCAGCCGAATGGCGA
>NZ_KV817491.1:0-2644 GCF_001814685.1 Prevotella sp. HMSC077E09
GAACCTTCAAGGGCTTAGTTGCGGATTTGAGGTTAAATAAAATATATGAGAACTGCTAATATCGAATTGAATACATTGTTCAATGCCGATGTCTTTGGCCTGAAAATGTACCAAGTTATTTTTTAATCATTACTTAATTGACAGTAACAAACATATTACACTAGGAATTTGTATGTTAACGTATTCAACAAGAAAACAAATAGGGAACGCCTTGGTTAAGTTATCTGGGGTTGACTATCATTTTGAATTGAGAAACGATAAATGGGTGCAAACCAATAATTCACATTTAACTAATATGGAAAAAGTTATTATTGGGCAAAGTGCAAATGGTAAAAGCATAGCGAACATCGCAGAGTATCTCTCTGTTTCGATAACTACAATCAAGACTCACAGAACAAACATATTCAAAAAACTTGGAGTTAGCAATATTACTGAGGCCATACAATATGTAGAGGATTATAATCTAATTTGAGTACTATCTCCAAAATATCGTATCAGGCAAAAGTTGATATCGAAAAGTGGTTTTGTTGGATTTTCTACTGAAGATATACGGATTGAAATGTCTAGTAATTACAAGTAACTATTTGATTATTAATATTGTTTTATGTCCTTTGTCGCTGAATAGCTACTTGCAATATACCTGTTACCGAGACCTCTGCAAAACTATTTTTAGAAGAAAAACTATGATTGATTATCAGTAAGTTATATTCACTTTATTCTTCTTTTTACGGACTTTTGCAGAGGTTTCGTTACCTCTTATAATTCTCCTCCAACATTTTTTCCAAATCCGACTCCTTATAAAGTATCTTCCCTGCAAACTGTGTGTAAGGAATAATCCTCCTGTCCCGATAGTCCTGCAAGGTGCGAGGGCTGATATACAGCCTCTCGCATACTTCCTTACCTGTAAGGAAGTGCTCATCGCCAAATAGCGGCTTGTGTGTCTGTGCCACTTCCTTAATTCTCTTGCTTACTCCGCTGATAGCTGACAGCACCACCTGCATATCGTCCGCCTCTATATTCAAATCTCTTACCTGTTCCATAATCTTCGTGTCTATTTGTTGATTTTAGTTTTTCCCGTTTCAGCTTTCTCCGTTTTTGTTTGGAGCAACTGTTCCACGTCCTCACGCTTGTAGTAGCACTTATGCCCGATTTGGGCAAAGGGCAACACACCCGTATCACGGTAGTGCTGCAAGGTGCGCTTGCTGATATTAAGCAGCCTGCACACATCACCGTTGTGCAGCCAATCGGTGTGCCTGCTTCGTTCCCCGAATGCCTTGTGGCAGGTCTCGGCAAGGCTGAGAATCTCGTTCCTCAGCTTTGCCCAGTTTGAATCCGTAATGATAAAATATCCCATAGTTTTATTATTGTTTTGTTTGTATTTCTGTCTTATTGGTTTAATAAAACCTTTGTCCGTCTTGCGTTTCACCGCATATTTCTGCCTGCAAAAGTAGAGAGTGTTTGCCATACTTCAAAGCACGAGGGAACAGTAGGGAAATAGAGGGAAAAACATGGAAATGGCAAAAGGATTGTCGCTCTCTTTCTTTGTCTCTTTACTCCATTTTATCATATCCTTTTAGCCGACGCAATACGATGCGTATTGTAGCAAATTAGCACCTGCCTTTCTTGCATCCTTTACACACTTGTCCTCTTGTTTTGGGCTTAAATCCATACTTTCCAACAGTTTCTTGTCAAAAATCTGTGAGAAATTCATAGCCAATGTACGCAACATTATGCAAGCACTCTCCGAATGCTTGGCACTTTCCTGTTCTCTTCATAACTTCACTCTCAGAAACCAAACCAAGCATATAATGAAGAAGAATGCAGATAAAGGTAAATCGGAGGGAGGAAACAATATGTCCAAGCAAAAGAAGACTTCCTCAAAAAACGGTGAGATAGAAACCTATCTGTCCTCTCGCTATGAGTTCAGATACAACACTGTATTGGGAAGAACCGAATACCGAAGCAAGAACGATGCTCATTTCTCAAAAGTGGGTCGCTATGAAATCAACACGCTCCGCAGGGAGATAGACAACGACATCGGGATTATCACATCTTCTGATAATCTCTATTCCATCATCGAGAGCAGTTTCTCTCCACGCATCAACCCCATACAGGAGTATTTCAAAAAGTTGTCTGCAACGGATATAGGCAGCAGTAACCCTGATTGTGGAAATAAAGTTTCCCTTTCACTGAAAGCCATTCCCGACTTGGCAAGTTGCGTTGTCGTGCGCAACTCCGACAAATGGCTGCCGTACCTCACCAAGTGGCTCGTGGCAGTGGTTGCCAACGCAATGGACGACCGTGAGTGCCGTAACCATACCTGCCTCGTACTCACAGGCGAGCAGGGCAAGTTCAAGACCACGTTCCTTGACCTGCTCTGTCCCCCAGCACTGCACGGTTACAGTTACACAGGAAAAATATATCCGCAGGAAAAGGACACACTCACTTATATCGGTCAGAACCTTATCGTAAACATAGACGACCAGCTAAAAGCCCTCAATAAGCGGGATGAGAACGAGCTGAAAAACCTCATCACCTGTCCGATGGTCAAGTACCGTATGCCGTATGACAAGTACGTGGAGGAGCATCCCCACTTGGCAAGCTTTGTGGCATCAGTGAACGGCAATGACTTTCTTACAGACCC
>NZ_KV817492.1:0-9605 GCF_001814685.1 Prevotella sp. HMSC077E09
AGATGATGTGGAAAGATGGCGGAAACTCTGAAGTACTGCATTCCTCGAATGCAAGCCTACGCTGAGTTACTGTATTCAATGAATGCAGTAACACGGCAGGGGCTTATAATCCCATTTTCTACATCAGCAAGGTGTGTCTTTGTACCACAAATTGCCATTTGTACCACAAAGACCCTTGCCCCGAAAGGGGATTAAATCACTCCAAAGTCGTGATTAGATAACAGAATAAAACATAAAATTAGGCTAAAATTAGAAGTAGCCAACAACAATCGTTACGGACACAGAGAGACAGAGGAAGTGCCATGCTGGGATAGATGGGATACCCGTATGCCCGATGTGAAAGACCAGCTACGTGCCATCGACCTATACAACAAATCGGGTGCGGTAAGCAAGTCTGATTTTGTGCGTACCCGTGTTCTTGGGGAAAGTTTCAAGGTAATTATGGTGGACAAGTCCGCCGTGGAATATAATCGCAAGCTGTCCGAACTCACTGCGGAAATTCACAGAATAGGAGTAAACTACAATCAGGTGGTCAAACTTCTGCACTGCTATACAGCAGACAGGAGTGTGCAGGCATTGCTGAAAGAGCTTATCAAGCTTACAAATGAGGTTACACGCCTCCAACAACAGGCTGTGGAGTTGACAGAGGATTATCGCTTATCGTAATTTTTTTCAAATGACGGAATTGTAACTCAACGAGGGTATCTTCTATATATCTTCCAGCCACTCCAAAGACACCATACGCAAGCTATTCCCATGAGAAAAATGTATAATATAGAGGCTTTGCCCAAGAATGTAAAGATACGCCCGGTGTGAACTTCTATGCAAACATTACGCAGTGACATAGGCAATGTTGCCATGATATTGGGCATGGCAAGACGAGGACAACCTTTGTTGTAGTCCACGACAAGTTCTTCGCCATTTATGTCTGACGAAAATCCTGATATAGGATGACTACTGATGGGCATTCCGTCTGTGGACTGGGGGGTATGGTGGGTGAAATAATCGGCTACTTTCTGGTGGGTTCTGTCCCATACATACAAGCCGCTGAATGAGCCGATCAGCCATTTGTGCCGACTGTCTTTTTGCTCAACATTGATGCCCATAACGCTCACGGGTGGTTGCACTTGCTCTTTTTGCGGTGTGTCGCTCAAATGGCGGAGAGAGTAGAAACCGTCGGAAGTGCATAGCAGCCAGTCCTCCTTGTCATCATCATACCGTAGTGAGCGTAGGCAATCGTTCCACGGGTTATCGCTATCCATTGCGGAAAAAGGTATCGGAGGGATTTTGGCTGAAGCGATGGCTATGAGTGCAGGTGGGCGTAGCATCCATCCCGTAATGGTAAGCAGCAACAAGAAGAATATGGATGCCCAGCCTATTTGGTTGTGCCATTTAATCAGCCAGCTTTTAATTCGTGCACCGAATGATGAATGCGGGCGAGGTGCAAAGGAATAGTATATGCCTGATATGGATAGGAACAAGAGGATAAGCCCCACTAAATCGACAAAGAGTTTGCCTACAATTCCAAACAGTCCGCCCCCATGAAGAAGCCATGTTGTACGGAATAGCGAAACTTTGCCTTTGTCATTGCCACCTTTCTTTAACGTGATTTTTTGAAAAGTATGATAAGGAACATGAGAAAGATAGATGTGTGAGCGCCCGGTAATGATGAGCGAATCGTTTTTCTGCGTAATGTCGCTTAGCCGTTCATGCTCATCATTGGGCAAGTCAATCCTCATCCAAGCGCCGCACTCGTTCAAGCAATATAGATTATACTGGCTTATGGCATATAGGAATCCGTTTGGCATAGAAACTACGCCACGGATACTTCTGTGGTCGGCACCATTGGGCAAGCCCCTGTTAAAATCTCTTATCGTGCCGTTGCTTTCCTCTTTTAACCATATACCTGAATTGCCATATATCAACGTCTTGCAATTCCACTTCATCGTTCCACGAAGCAACCCTTTGTTCCACCGGTCATACCGATACTCCGCTGGCAGAAGTTTTCGGCTTATGTTTACATCTGCTAACAAGCCAGCATGATTGAGAACAATTCCTGAGAAACAAAAGAGTATGATAAATGGGGCTAAGACTATTCCTAACCATTTATGGTGTTGTCTCCATGTTGATTTCTTCATTCGATACCCTTTTCCCTTTATTTGGTTCTCTTTCGTAGCCTACTCTTCAACCAAAGATAAACACCCAACAAAATAAAAGCCATGAGGATGACAAGCATTTGCCACACGTGTTTCTCTGGCTCTACCCAAAACTCTTGGAAGAAGTTCATCCTTCCCAATATTTCCACAGGTGTCCAAAAGATGATGACGGTGGCGATAGCCATTCGTATATTCGCACCCCATGCAGCGATGTGCAATTGGTGTCGAAACATGAAGATAGACCCGACGAGACACCCCACTCCCACAAGAAACGTCACAGGGTGATGATCACCGAGGAAAGTCTTGTCGTAGCAGAACATGAGCAGCAAGTACATTGCCCAAAGAATCATGTTCAGTTCCATGAACGTGACGATGCTCGTGTGGCGCGTCATGGGTTGCACCACCACAACCTTGCGCTTGCTTCGGAAACATACCTTTTGTATCCATGTAATCAGGTCGCAGCCGTTCTTTGTGCTGAACACATACATGGTCATCACCATCATCCACAAGCCAAACGAGGCAGGCATGATAAGGTATTCGGGCTTCGTCACCACCACGCCATTCTCTATCTCAGGCGGTACGCCATAACGTCGGGCATAATACAGGAAGAGGAACTCCACCCAACCCGTCCAGAAAAGCAGTCCACCGAAGAGTCCCCACAGCGTTTGTCGGGTGTCGCCCTTCACAAACACGCCGACGATAACGAGGACAAGCCCCACGAAACCCATCGCAAACCCTGCTACATGCATGGCGCCCTCGTCCATAAACTTCTCCATCAATATCATCAGCGCATGACCCAAGGGCATGGCGAAAAGCACCAATAAAAATGAGGCGATGGTGCGCCACCAGTAGTATTCTCTTACTTTCTTATCCATCTTATTGAGAGATGTTATGATTGACTGATGCGATGTATGGCCTGCCGTATCATCGTGATGAGCTTTTGTGTTCCTAATCCGGACCGTTCTCCCGCCATCTTGATGGTAGCCTTTTTCAGAATCAATTTTCCCAATGCTGTTTGCAACATCTTAAAAGGTGCGTATTGCCGGGCCAAGGCTTCCTTTAGACCAGGATATTGAGAGAAAAGATCTTTGAGCATAGTGTCTTCGGTAATCTCTGCTATCTGTTTGTCGTCATCTTTCTCTGCTTCCATAGAGTCTGTCATTGTAGAGGTGGGCGGTGTGGCATACTTCTCTTTTTCGTCTGCCCATGTGAGAAGCGTCTGCGACCCAGTGAGAGTACGAATGCGAGTACAGTCTTGCATCACTTCAAGGATGCCTCTGAAATCGCCCTGCTTGTCTCTCACAGCATAGTAAGTGATATAGATAAACAGATTAGGCTTGTTAATCCAAAATTCCGCCTTGTTCTGTTCGCCGCTTCGCATCTTTTCCACTATTTCACGAACGATGTGCACGCTCTTGCGTGGATGGCAGTTTTCTACTTTTCGCCCTATCACGTTTTTAGAGCGAGGAAATATGCGATGGTCGGTGTCAGAGTAGAATTGCACCAGTTCATCTTCGTTGACAAACGAGATGTCGAAAGGCAAATGCTGGTAGATGAGATTGATTTGCTCGAGCGTGAGCTTGCCTGTTGTCACGTCTAACGGTTGGTCGTGTTTCACGGCGTAGCCATACTTCGCCAGCAGCGATTGCAGTTCTTGGGCAAAGCCGTCGGCAGGGCGGATGTTATCTTTCTTCTCTGTCTTTGCCACATTGATAAAGGCAAAACCTATCTCTTGGTCTCCACTCTTCATTTCCTCAAATTCCTCTTCTTTGATCAAGGCGAGCGAGGTTGGATAGAGGATGGCCTCTTCTTTATCCATCAAGTCGCGGAGATAGGGTATCAGCTCTTTCACTTGTGCGACAAAAGTCTCTTCATCATTAGCTTCAAGCAATGGTCTCAACTTCTTCACGCAGTTGGAAATCATGTCGTCAAAGGTCCACATGGTGACGGTGGGACGGTCAAATCCTTTCTTCTCAAGTATCGGATAGAGCTGGTTTTGTTTTCGGGTATAGTGTATGAGATAGGCAGAGGCTTTGTCCAACAGTTCCAACCACTGATTCTTAATCACAGGATACTGTACCAAGTCTTCGGCGGCGTTCAGTATGCGACGCATCTCCTCATTCTCGCGATAGTAGTGACGAATGGGATGATCATCAGGCAAGGTTGGAATGCTGTAATCCATCATCTCCTCCAACAGCTTGTTGAGTTCGGAAAGATTTTCCTTGAAACATTCCTCTGGGTTTTCTTCCGTCATCGTCTGCTCCATCAAGGCGTAATGATAGGGTTTCAGCTTGCCCACTTTCTCTTTCAGTTGTCGTTTGGCTTCCTCAAGCGAAATAGTTCCAAAAGCGTATTGCTTTTTGATGTCAGCCAAACATTGCAGTCGTTCTATCTCTATCTTAGGCAAGTGCCGCTGCATTTCGCATATTTTCTTATTCATAAGAATTGTATTTTCACATTTATGATATAACGAGCAAATGTAAGCTTTATTTCAGTTCATCACAATAATAGCTCATCTGTCCGCCCGTGTCGTCTATCTCCGTGTGCTGGTTGTACCAACTGATGATCTGCAGCTTGAAATACCGCTTGCCGTCGGCAGTACGAACGACATACACATGGTATGACGGAGTATAGGTCATGGGTGGACCGGAAAGAAACATGTTTCTTTCCAACAGGGGGTTGGCACTTGTAAGCGTGCGCTGCGGCCCGTTGTTTGGGTCGAACCATGGATTTTCCTTCGGGTCTAGTCCGTGCGTGTTCACATAGCGAAACCAGTCTGACTGCGAGTAGGTAATCTTCACGGTCTTGTCGTCGTCCACGACCCAGCCCTGCCCTTTGGGAAGCTGGTCTATATGCTGCCAGCGGTCATAGTCACCATACCCTAAGTCGATGGCACCGCCCTTGCCGTTGCCGCTCGTACCGCTGTTGGTGCGGACGTGGTAGCCGCAAAAGGCGATGTCCCAGTCAAGACGGTTCTTCTGTTCGCCCTCCTTTATCTCCTGATTGGGAGCGGTGCGGTTGAACACCTCGCCCGTGCGCAGGTTGAAGTAGATCCAGTCGTTGGTCACGCCGGAGGTGTAGCTTGCCACCCTCGGCATAATTCTGCCAGTGAACTCGTCGGCGTCATACGAAAGACATGAGGACAGCGACAGGCAAGCCAATGCGAGGATAGGAAATATTCTTGCTTTCATATTCATCATATTTTGAATTCCAATTGTATGTATGCTCTTGCCCCGGCCGTGGCTGGAACGCTAAAGGCGGTAAGTCCCGAACCCAACGTCCGTGGCTTGTAGTTGAAGATGTTGTCCACGCCTACCGACAAGCGGATTTTCTCACGGAAAGTCTGAGCCACGTTCAGGTTGCACAGGGCGTAGGTGGGCAGCGTGCAGCGGAAATAGGCATCGTAAGACCTGCCGTCTTTTTCCACATACACGCGGTCCTGTACGTCGTATTGCTTCTCGCCCATGATCTGCGCATTGAAGTAGGCATCGAGCCGGTAGTTCCTCTTGTTCTTGTAACTGTACTTCACGCCTGCCGTAGCCGCATGGGGTGACGTGGTGTTGATGCGCAGTCCTTTCTCCTTGCTCACATATACATACGAGTAGCTAGCGTTCAGCGTGAGCCAGTCGGTCGGCGTCCAGCGTCCCAGCAAGTCAACGCCTGCTATCGTCTGGCGGTCGAGGTTAACGTACTCGAAATTGTACTGCATGTCGTAGATGCGCCATACGCCCTCTATCTTCTTGCGGTAGAAGTTGCCGTAAAGCGTGCTGTTGAAGAAGAAATGACGGTTGCTGTATTCCACGCCTGCCGAGACGTAGTTGTTCTTCTCTGGTTTCAGGAATTCGTTGCCCTTAATCATGAACATACCGAGGTGATCCCAGTTGAAGAACAATTCCTTGATGCTTGGCGAACGGTAGCCCATCGAGTAGTTGGCACGTATAGCCCAATAGTCGTCGGGCGAATACTTTGCCGCAATCTTAGGCATATACATGAATCCGAAAGCCTCCGAGAAGTTTGTTCTCACGCCGCCCGAGAACATCCAATGGTTGTTCACCGTCCAGTCGTCCTGCACATAGAACTCGGTCTCCTCCAGCGTGCGCGATGTCATCTTGTGATTGACGAAGCGGTCGCTCGTCAGTCGGTCTCCGCAGTATTCCAGTCCCATGACGAGTGCATGACCGGCAAAGTAGTTGCTGCTGAGTGTCAGTCGTGGCTGGAAGATGCGCGAGTGGTACACGGGCTTGCGCTCATCGCGCCGCTCATGCCGCTTGAAGCGGTCGTAATAATCACCGTGAACACTTGCCGTAATCGTCAGCCAGTCTTTCAGCGCGTAGCTCGCCTTTACCCCCCATGTATAGTCTCGTCCCTGTGTCAGCACGAGATCCTGCACCAAGTCATATTGGTTGATGAAGAACACCGAGCCGTATGCTTGCGCCTTGAAATGCTTTGACGGCTCGAAATAGAGCTTCTGTGAGGCGATTATGTGTTCGCGTCCCTCTATGCCCATGGGCGGACGTGGAAAACTGCTTTCCAGCACGATGTCCTTTTCCAAGAATGGATTGGCTTCCTTCGTATATACCTTGCGGTCGTTTTCCGCCTGATACAGATAGAAAGCATCGCTTTCACTGTACCATACATCGCTCTGCGAGGTGAACGCACCTTTCTTGAATCCTGCTGACAGCCATCCTTGCAGATTCGGACGGTCGGCATTCTTCTCGAACATATAGATAAAATCCTTCTTCTTGGGATTCCTGAAGTTGCGTTCGTTCATCTGCCCCCAGCGAACGCCAGCGTCGAAAGCGAAAGGCTCGCTGGTCTTCTTGGTGATGATGTTGATGACGGCTCCCGAGGCACGACTGCCGTAGAGTGTGCTACTTGCTCCTTTCACAATCTCCACGCGGTCGATGGCGTGCAGGTTGAAACGCTCGTAGTCAAGGTTGCCTGCCATGTCGCCTGTCATTCGCTCACCGTCGGTGAGGAAGAGCACATGACGTGCATCGAGACCGTCAAGGTTGATCTCGCTGCCAAAGTTTACTTTCTGTATGCTCAGTCCGGGCGTCTCGTGCTGCAGGGCTTGCTGAAAGTCGCTGTATCCGCTTTCCACCATTCCCTTTCCGCTAAGCACCCGCGTGGTGATGGGCGACAGCTTCACCGGTCGAGCCGTGCGTGAACCCATTACCACGATACCCTCCAAGTTTCTTGTTTTCGTAGTGTCCGCCTTTTCCGTCGGCTTCTCCTGTGCCAAGGCGGGCATCGTGCCTAAGCATGACAGCAGGAGGACTGACGATATATATGTTATTGCTATTTTCACTCTTGTTTCCTTTTTTATTCTCAAATCAACAAACCGCCGACCAACACCTTCATATAAGCGAAAGCTATGCTCTTTACGGGAAGAAGCATAGCTTTCTATACCTATCTATATAATAATGTAGGAGGCATAAGAGATGATTGTGTTCATCTGGCGAAAAGTTACTCGATATTTTCGCTCTTTACAATCCATGTGCTTGCTTGTATTTCTCCAAATCTTCTTCAAATTTAGCGAAATCTTCCTCGAAAGTGTCCATCTTTGAATAGTCGATTGTCTGTAAGTAAACATAACTCTGCATCAACATGACATTGAAGTTGGTGGAGAACTCTATCTGCTTGGTGTTCACGTTCAGGTAGCCCTGCACATAGCCGCTGCCTCCGTCGCCATTCTCATATTCGTGTTGGGTATCATTCTTGTTTGGCATATAGGTAGTTGCACCGTATTCGCCAATAAATTTCACCCAGCCATCTCCCTTGTATTCATCTCTCTCCCATGAGTTAAGACGAGTAAGTTTGCAATTGATGTTAAACCAAATCTGAACAGGCATTTTACCCACAGAGAAGTTCTTCAACTGAATGTTCAGAGGCTTGTCAGAACCTTCGTTCCAGTGAAAATAATATTTCAAAGGACATCCTTCGGGTAGCAATGTTTTGTCCACGGTTGCCATCATAGCCTTGGAACGCAAGACTATGCTATCTTTCAATATCTCCTTTACCTTGGCTGCGTATTCTGTATCAACAGGGGTTTGTTCAATCCTTTCGTCTCCCGAGCAGGAGGCAAAGATTGAACAAACTATAAATACTAAGTAAAGGATCAAATGTTTCTTACTTGTTGCCACTACTCAATGTTAGATTTTATTTCCAGTGAAATCAAAGCTGATGACATAACCACCCTTGTAGTCTGGGATGATAGCCTCTATATGGAATGTCAGGTTGTTGTCGGTAACATTTCCCGTGAGGCTGGTTACATTGAAATCTTTACTCAACACTGTAAATTTTCTGAACAGTTGGATATAAATATGTGCATATCCCGACGCATTGCTGATTGCACCATTCGGTTGCAAAACATCAAATACTACTTTTTTAAGTGTAAAGTCCATGTCATGATAGGTGATTCCTGCTGCAAGAAAGGCGGCATGTCCACTAAGGCAACATCTGCCGTCCTCCGTAGGAGCAACCGTGAAAGTTAAGTCGTTCATGTCTCTCACATGTTTACCTCCCATATACACGTTTGTTGCAGAACCCTTAAACTGGACTTCATTGTTAATTACTTGAGCGTTAACACCCACGAAGCTCGCCATAAGAAGTACGAGCAATGAAAACATTAATCGTTTCATACCAAATGAATTTTTAAAGTAAAAAAAGTTTATAAATAATACATGGCATTATTACCATGGATTCTTTTTCCATATATCCATCCATCTCACGTCCTCATGACGTTCCCAAGGATGTGGCATATACTGTCCTTCAACAGCAAAACTATTATTGTCTATATATTTTATATTATTCTTGATAAAGTCTTTTGTTTCCTGACGATCGAAAATATCCTGATCTATACCCAACCCAGAATGGCGTTCCTGTGTTTTTTTACCCATATAAACACTATATTTCATAGTTGGGTAGATAATCTGCACATTTTTTAATTCATATAAATCACATCTCCAAAAAGACTCAAATTGCGAAAGATCCAGCTTCTTTAATTTGGGCAAATAGCAGAAAGTCATATTGTTCATGATGTACGCCTTCTTAGGAAACATGATTTCCTCAAGATCCGGACAGTCTTTGATTTCCACCCACGATACATCCATATCTGTCATCTCCAATGGTATGCTGCGTTGTCCCAATTTGGTAGAATGGCTCATGTCCATTTTCTTGATAGAGCGACAAGTGTACATGTGCCCATGAAACAGATCGGTATTTGCAGACATATCTATGCCGTTAAGCAAGTCAAGATGCTCTAACTGGAAAAATGATATTTGTTTAGGCATTTTCAGATAAGGAACTTTTGTATATTCTTCTGAAGTGACACCTAATATTGTTCCTTTGAAACTCTTGTTGTGTAGAACATATTGGAAACCGTCAGCATTTTTTCCTTCAAAAATAGCAATACCTCAAATCCGCAACTAAGCCCTTGAAGGTTCT
>NZ_KV817493.1:0-264 GCF_001814685.1 Prevotella sp. HMSC077E09
GTGACGGTAAAGAGTTCGGGCAGCTCCACACGGAAAGCCACCGTGATGTCAGCATCCTTGCTCACCAGACAGCCCTGCTCTATGGAGAGCAGCGGGAACTTCGATTCCAAGGTTGTTATCTTGCTTTTATTTCTCATTTCTTCGCTTTCTTTGGTTGAAGGTTACGGATAAGGTGGCAGACCGTACGGCGGTTCACAAGGTAGCGTGGGTGCATACGCACTGCTCCTTTCTTCATCAGTCCGTACTGCCCGTACTTTCTGTTCA
>NZ_KV817494.1:0-241 GCF_001814685.1 Prevotella sp. HMSC077E09
GCTGCCACTATCCTGAGAAGTTTCTTCCTGTAAGGCGATGGCAGCATTTGAAATCAACAAGGGTGTAGGCCGGACGGTAGAGTTCAAGGGCTTAAAGGCGCAGTACCTCTTCCTCTTTGCAGGAGGGCTGCTGGCAGTCTTCATTCTCGTGGTCATTCTCTATCTCTGCGGCATCAGTCAGATAGCCTGTCTTGTCATAGGTGTAGTGGGTGCCACCATAGTGGTGTGGCAAACGTTCACC